>NZ_JBUDXE010000010.1:0-195123 GCF_054956735.1 Ramlibacter sp. bp-362 | reverse complement strand
CGACACCGACAGGCGATCCACGACGCGCTTCAGCCGGGGTTATTTCGGTGACCCGAAGGGTTTCCGGACAGCAGTGCGCCTCCGCGGGGATGACGGAGCTTGTCAGTTCCTGGTCTGGTCCACCAGCTTGTTCTTCTTGATCCAGGGCATCATCGCGCGCAGCTGCTCGCCGACCACCTCGATGGAGCTCTCGGCGTTCAGGCGGCGGCGGGACTGCAGCGTCGGGGCGCCGGCGCGGTTTTCCAGGATGAAGCTCTTGGCGTATTCGCCGGTCTGGATGTCCTTCAGCGCCTGCTTCATCGCCTTGCGCGTCTCGTCGGTGATGATCTTCGGGCCGGTGACGTACTCGCCGTACTCCGCGTTGTTGGAGATCGAGTAGTTCATGTTCGCGATGCCGCCTTCGTAGATCAGGTCCACGATCAGCTTCAGCTCGTGCAGGCACTCGAAGTAGGCCATCTCGGGCGCGTAGCCGGCTTCCACCAGCGTCTCGTAGCCGGCCTTGATCAGTTCCACGGTGCCGCCGCACAGCACGGCCTGCTCGCCGAACAGGTCGGTCTCGGTCTCCTCGCGGAAGTTGGTCTCGATGATGCCGGCCTTGCCGCCGCCGTTGGCCATCGCGTACGACAGCGCCAGGTCGCGCGCGCGGCCCGACTTGTCGGCGTGCACGGCCACCAGGTGGGGCACGCCGCCGCCCTGGGTGTAGGTGCTGCGCACGGTGTGGCCCGGGGCCTTGGGCGCGACCATCCACACGTCGAGGTCGGCGCGCGGCACGACCTGGCCGTAGTGCACGTTGAAGCCGTGCGCGAAGGCGAGCGAGGCGCCCTGGCGGATGTTCGGCTCCACGTCGTTCCTGTAGACGGTGGCGATCTGCTCGTCGGGCAGCAGGATCATCACGACGTCGGCGGACTTCACCGCCTCGGCCACTTCGGCGACCTTCAGGCCGGCCTTCTCCACCTTGGGCCAGCTCGCGCCGCCCTTGCGCAGGCCGACGATGACCTTGACGCCGCTGTCGTTCAGGTTCTGCGCGTGCGCGTGGCCTTGCGAGCCGTAGCCGATGATGGCGACCGTCTTGCCCTTGATCAGGCTCAGGTCGCAGTCCTTGTCGTAATAGACCTTCATGGTTCTCTCCGGGGGTGAAATTCAGGGTTGCTTGTTCAGACGCGCAGGATCCGCTCGCCGCGGCCGATGCCGCTGGCGCCGGTGCGCACGGTTTCCAGGATCGCGCCGCGGTCGATCGCCTGCAGGAAGGCGTCGTTCTTGGCCTGGTCGCCGGTCAGCTCGATGGTGTAGCTCTTGTCGGTGACGTCGATGACGCGGCCGCGGAAGATGTCCGCCATGCGCTTCATCTCCTCGCGCTCCTTGCCCACCGCGCGCACCTTCACCATCATGAGCTCGCGCTCGGTGTAGCTGCCCTCGGTGAGGTCGACCACCTTCACCACCTCGATCAGGCGGTTCAGGTGCTTGGTGATCTGCTCGATCACGTCGTCGGAGCCGGCCGTGGTGATGGTCATGCGCGACAGCGAGGCGTCCTCGGTCGGCGCCACGGTGAGCGACTCGATGTTGTAGCCGCGGGCCGAGAACAGGGCCACGACACGGGAAAGTGCGCCGGGTTCGTTCTCCAGCAGCACGGCGATGATGTGCTTCATGATGATTCCTCTTTTCGCCGCCCTCCCCCGTCGCCGGTAAGCGGCGGGCTTGGCGGGCAATAGATTCGTCTAATTCGGGAGCGGACTTCCGGACGCAAAGGTCGCAGAGGTTCCGCAAAAGTCGCAAAAGAAGTCCTTCAAAATTTTCTTCTGCCTTTTTGCGACTTTTGCGTAATCTTCGCGTCCTTTGCGTCCGGCTGTTCAGGCCTTAAAGATCCTCGGATCCGAGCAGCATCTGCGTGATGCCCGCGCCGGCCTTCACCATCGGCCAGACGTTTTCGGTCGGGTCGGTGCGGAAGTCCATGAACACGGTGCGGTCCTTCAGCTTGCGGGCTTCGCGCAGCGCCGGCTCCACGTCGGCGGGCTTCTCGATCAGCATGCCTACGTGGCCATAGGCCTCGGCCAGCTTCACGAAGTTGGGCAGCGCGTCCATGTAGCTCTGGCTGTAGCGGCCCTCGTAATCGAGCTGCTGCCACTGGCGCACCATGCCCAGGTAGCGGTTGTTCAGCGAGATGATCTTGATCGGCGTCTTGTACTGCAGGCAGGTCGACAGCTCCTGGATGCACATCTGCACCGAGCCCTCGCCCGTCACGCAGTACACCTCGGAGTCCGGCTTCGCCAGCTTGATGCCCATGGCATAGGGGATGCCCACGCCCATCGTGCCGAGGCCGCCGGAGTTGATCCAGCGGCGCGGCTCCTGGAACTTGTAGAACTGCGCGGCCCACATCTGGTGCTGGCCGACGTCGGACGTGATGTACGTGTCGGCGTCCTGGGTCAGGTTCCACAGCGTCTCGATCACGTGCTGCGGCTTGATCACGTCGCGGTTGGCGCGGTCGTAGCGCAGGCAGTCCTTGGAGCGCCAGCCGTCGATGGTGGCCCACCAGGCGCGCAGCGCGTCGGCGTCGGGCTTCAGCCCCGATTCCTTCACCTGCGCCAGCAGCTCCGCCAGCACTTCCTTCACGTCGCCGACGATCGGGATGTCGACCTTCACCCGCTTGGAGATGCTGGAAGGATCGACGTCGATGTGGATGATCTTGCGTTCGCTCGCCCCGAAGTGCTTGGGGTTGCCGATCACGCGGTCGTCGAAGCGCGCGCCAACGGCCAGCAGCACGTCGCAGTTCTGCATCGCGTTGTTGGCCTCGATCGTGCCGTGCATGCCCAGCATGCCCAGGAACTTCGGGTCCGTGCCGGAGATGGAGCCCAGCCCCATCAGCGTGTTGGTGCAGGGATAGCCCAGGAGGTCGGCCAGCGCCCGCAGTTCGGCGCTGCCGTTGCCCAGGACCACGCCGCCGCCGGCGTAGATGTAGGGCCGCTTGGCCGCCAGCAGCAGCTGCAGCGCCTTGCGGATCTGGCCGCTGTGGCCCTTGCGCACGGGGTTGTACGAGCGCATCTCCACCTTGTCCGGGTAGCCGGTCCAGGCGGTCTTGTTGAAGGAGACGTCCTTCGGGATGTCCACCACCACCGGGCCGGGGCGGCCGCTGCGGGCGATGTGGAAGGCCTTCTTCATCACGCCGGCGAGGTCGCGCACGTCCTTCACCAGGAAGTTGTGCTTGACGATGGGCCGCGTGATGCCGACGGTGTCGCACTCCTGGAAGGCGTCCAGGCCGATCGCGGCCGTGGGCACCTGCCCGGTGACGATCACCATCGGGATCGAATCCATGTAGGCGGTGGCGATGCCGGTGACGGCATTCGTGACGCCGGGGCCGGAGGTCACCAGGGCGACGCCGACGTCGCCCGTGGCGCGCGCATAGCCGTCGGCCGCGTGCACCGCCGCCTGCTCGTGGCGCACCAGCACGTGCTGGATGGTGTCCTGCTTGTAGAAGGCGTCGTAGATGTGCAGCACCGCGCCGCCCGGATAGCCCCAGACGTACTTGACGCCTTCGGACTGGAGGGACTTGACGAGGATTTCGGCGCCGCGGAGGTCCTGGGACTGGCCTGCCGTCGCGGCGGCCGCGGAGCTCAGCTCCGTGCGGGAGATTTCCATGATCAACCTTTCGGGTTTCGACTTCGAACCTTGGGGTGCCCCTTCGCCAGCCCTCGTGAGGCCGCGTCGGGACTTGGAGCACCTGGCCATGGGCGGGCGCGTCGCACCGCCGGACCAGGACTCGTTTGCCTGTGACTTGCAGCCGTCATTATCGCACCGCAACAGGCTTGTTGCTCAGCCGCGCCGCGCCGGATGCCATAATTTCCGACCTTGGCAACCGAACGCGAACTTTCCGACTTCCTGGTCAGCGTCGAGAAGCGCGCCTTCAAGCGCACCGTCTACCACGTGCGCGACGAGGAATCGGCCCTGGACATCGTGCAGGACAGCATGATGAAGCTCGCCGAACACTACGGCGACAAGCCGGCCAACGAGCTGCCGATGCTGTTCCAGCGCATCCTGTCCAACTGCACGCTGGACTGGTTCCGACGGCAGAAGACGCGCAATGCGCTGTTCTCGAACCTGAGCGACTTCGAATCCGCGTCCGACGACGGGGATTTCGACCTGCTGGAAACTTATTCCTCGCCTGAGCAGTCCCAGCAGGTCGAAAGCGCGGAAGATTCCACGCGCAGGGCCCAGGTCCTGCGGGAGATCGAGGGAGAGATCATGGAGCTGCCCGCCCGTCAACGCGAGGCCTTTCTGATGCGTTACTGGGAGGACATGGACGTGGCCGAGACCGCCGCGGCCATGGGCTGCTCGGAAGGCAGTGTCAAGACACACTGCTCCCGGGCCGTCGCGGCCCTCAGCAAGGCACTGAAGGCAAAGGGAATTCAACTATGACCACCACGGACCCACTGCGCGCCTCGGCGGCCGACCAGTTCGGCCGCGCGGTCGCCATGCGCCTGGACAGCGGCGCCGACGAGCTGCCCTACGAAGTGCGGGAGCGCCTGCGCGCGGCGCGCGTGCGCGCCCTCGCCGCCCGCAAGCAACCCGAAGTCGCCCCGGTCGTCGTCGGCCGTGGCGGCGCCGCCACGCTCGGCGGCGAACGCAGCTGGTGGAACCGCCTCGCCTCCGTGGTGCCGCTGCTCGTGCTCGCGGCCGGCCTGGTGCTGATCTACAACTTCCAGAGCGACCGCCGCGCCACCGAGCTGGCCGAGGTCGACGCCGCCCTGCTCACCGACGAACTGCCGCCGGCCGCCTACGCCGACCCCGGCTTCCTCCAGTTCCTGAAGACGGGCGGCGCCGATTGACCCGGGGCCGCCTGATGACGGTCTCGCGTCGCACCCTCTGCACGGGCCTGCTGGCCGCCCTGGCCGCCGCCGGCGTGGCCTGGGCCGCTGAACAGGCGCCCGTGCCCGACCCTGCCCTGTCCGTGGCGCAGGCCGGCAAGCCCTCGGTGTCCACGCAGGCGCCGGCGCGCCCGGCCCACGTGCGCACGGCGCCGCCCACCCGGCCGGAAGCGCCCCCCACCTGGGCCGAGCTCACGCCGCAGCAGCAGCGGTCGCTGGCGCCGCTGGCCGCCAGCTGGCGGCAGCTGCGCAAGTCGCACAAGGAAAAGTGGATCGCCCTCTCGGCGAACTACCCCACCATGCCCGCGGGCGAGCAGGCGCGCCTGCACAGCCGCATGCGCGAGTGGGCGGCGCTGTCGCCTCAGCAGCGCACGCTCGCGCGCCTGAACTTCGTCGAGGCGCAGCGGGTCGCGCCCGACGACAAGCGCGCCAAGTGGGAGGCCTACCAGGCCCTCTCGCCCGAGGAAAAGCGCAAGCTCGCCGCCCGCGCGCCGGCCAAGCCCGCCGCGCCCCCCACGGCGATGGCGGTGGAGCCGGTGCCGCAGCAGAAGCTGACGCGCATCCCGCGCAAGAAGCCCGGCACGCCGCCGCGCCCCGCGGTGGACAGCAACACCCTGCTGCCGCAGCCCAAGGCGGGCGTCCAGCCTTGACGTCCGACGATCCCCTGGCGGCGCCCGGCCTGCGCCGGCGCATGGCGTGCTGGCTGTACGAAGCGCTCCTGCTGTTCGCGGTGGGCCTGATCGCCACACTGGTGTTCTCCGTCGCCATCGACATGCGCAGCGGCATCGATCCGCGCCGCTGGCTGCTGCAGGTCTTCCTGGCCGTGGTGTTCGGCGTGTACTTCACGTTCTTCTGGTCCAGGGGCCAGACGCTGGCGATGAAGACCTGGCGCATCGCCGTGCGCGACCGCCATGGCCGGCCGCTGACGCAGGGGCGCGCCTTCCTGCGCTACGTCTACTGCTCGATCTGGGTGCTGCCGCCGCTGGCCGCGCTCGCCTCGCGCCACTTCACGCTGTGGCAGCTCGCGGGCATCTTCTTCGGCTGGGTGGCCCTCTGGGCGTGGCTCAGCCAGTTCCATCCGCAGCGCCAGTTCTGGCACGACGAGCTGGCGGGCACGCGGCTGGTCGACGTCGCCGGGCGGTAGGCGAGAATCGGGCCGATGGCTCCCCAGGACGAAGCGCTCCCCTCCGAGCCGGCGAACCCGCAGAAGGGCCGCACCGGGTTCGACCGCATGTGGCACGCCGCCGGCTACTCGCTCGCGGGCCTGCGCGCCGGCTGGGCGGAGGCGGCGTTCCGGCTGGAGGCCTGCCTGGCCTTCGTGATGCTGCCGCTGGCCTTCTGGGTCGGCGCCAGCTGGGTCGAGGTGGCGCTGCTCGCTTCCTCCGTGCTGCTGGTGCTGGTGGTGGAACTGCTCAACTCCGGCATCGAGGCCGCCATCGACCGCATCGGCCCCGAGCGCCATCCCCTGTCCAAGCGCGCCAAGGACATGGGCAGCGCCGCGGTGTTCCTCTCCCTCTTCATCGCCGGCGGCATCTGGGCCGCGGCGCTGTGGCGCTTCTTCTTCGCATGACCCCCAACTTCTCGCTCTGCGTCTACTGCGGCTCGCGTCCCGGCGCCGATCCGCGCTTCGCCCAGGTGGCGGCCGAGGTCGGCCGCTGGATCGGCCGCTACGGCGGCCAGCTGGTCTACGGCGGCGGCAACAACGGCCTGATGGGCGTGCTGGCCGACGCCGCGCTGGCGGCCGGCGCGCGCGTCGTCGGCATCATCCCGCACTCGATGGTGGAGCGCGAATGGGCCAAGCGCGACTGCACCGAGCTGCACGTCGTCGACAACATGCACCAGCGCAAGTCGATGATGGCCGAGCGCGCCGACGCCTTCCTGGCCCTGCCGGGCGGCATCGGCACCTTCGAGGAGTTCTTCGAGGCCTGGAGCTGGCGCATGCTGCAGTTCCACCGCAAGCCGGTGGGGCTGCTGGACCAGGACGGCTACTACGCGGGCCTGCTGCAGTTCCTGCGCCAGAGCGTGGGCCACGGCTTCATGAACGAGGCGCAGATGGAGCTGCTGACGGTGGGCACCGAGCCGGACGCGCTGCTGCGCGAGCTGGTGCAGGGCGCGGGCATCGAGCCGCACCCGGTGGACGTGTCGCAGATCTGACGGGCAGCGGTGGGGTTCGCTGCGCTCACCGCCACCCTACACAGCGGACTCGTCGATCTCGCCGGTGCGGATGCGCACGATGCGCTCCACGGTGGTCACGAAGATCTTGCCGTCGCCGATCTTGCCGGTGCGGGCGGCCTTGATGATGGCGTCGACGCAGCGCTCCACGTCGTCGTCCTTCACCACCACCTCCACCTTCACCTTGGGCAGGAAGTCCACCACGTATTCGGCGCCCCGGTACAGCTCGGTGTGGCCCTTCTGGCGGCCGAAGCCCTTGACCTCGGTGACCGTGAGGCCGGTCACCCCGCACTCGGCCAGCCCTTCCCGGACCTCCTCCAGCTTGAAAGGCTTGACGATGGCGGTGATCTGTTTCATGGACTCTCCAGGGTTCTTCAGGCGCGGAACTTGCCGGTAATAGGATAGCGCCAATCCTTGCCGAAGCCGCGGTGCGTCACGCGGATGCCGACGGGCGCCTGCCGGCGCTTGTATTCGTTGATGCGCACCAGCCGCGCCACCCGCTCCACGATGGCCCGGTCGAAGCCGGCGGCGACGATCTCGTCCACCCCCTGGTCGTTCTCCATGTAGCGCGAGAGGATGCCGTCCAGGATCTCGTAGGGCGGCAGGCTGTCCTGGTCCACCTGGTCCGGCCGCAGTTCGGCGCTGGGCGGGCGGGTGATGATCCGCTCGGGGATCGGGCTGGCGCCGGTGCCGTACGGGTCGTTCGCGTTGCGCCAGCGCGCCAGCCGGAAGACCACGGTCTTCAGCACGTCCTTGATCACCGCGAAGCCGCCGGCCATGTCGCCGTACAGCGTGCAGTAGCCGGTGGCCATCTCGCTCTTGTTGCCGGTGGTCAGCACGATGCTGCCGAACTTGTTCGACAGCGCCATCAGCAGCACGCCGCGGATGCGCGCCTGGATGTTCTCCTCGGTCGTGTCCTCCGGCAGCCCGGCGAATTCCTGCGCCAGCGCCTGGCGGAAGGATTCGAACATGGGCTTGATCGAGATCTCGTCGTAGCGCACCTTCAGGCGCTTCGCCATCTCCGCCGCGTCGATCCAGGAAATGTCCGCGGTGTAGGGCGAGGGCATCATCACCGTGCGCACCTTGTCGGCGCCGAGCGCGTCGACGGCGATCGCCAGCACCAGGGCCGAATCGATGCCGCCCGACAGCCCGAGCAGCACGCCGGGGAAGCCGTTCTTGCCTATGTAGTCCCGCACGCCCAGCACCAGCGCGTGCCACAGCTCCGCGTCGCCGTCGGGCTGCGCCGCCATGGGGCCGGACAGGCGCACGCCGTCGGGCCCGTCCTCGGCGCGGACGTAGAACAGCTCCTCGCGGAAGGCCGGGGCGAGCGCCGCCAGGCTGCCGTCCGCGTTGACGGCAAAGGAGGCGCCGTCGAACACCACCTCGTCCTGCCCGCCCACGAGGTGCGAATACACCAGCGGCAGGCCGACGTCCTGCGCGCGGTCGGCCATGCGCGCCGCCCGCTCGCTGCTCTTGCCGGCGTGGAAGGGCGAAGCGTTGGGCACCACCAGCAGCTGCGCGCCGGAAGCGCGGGCGAGCTGCGCCGGCTCGGGGAACCACGCGTCCTCGCAGATCATCAGGCCGACGTTGATGCCCTCGACCTGGAACACGCAGGTGCCCTGCCCGCGCGTGAAGTAGCGGTATTCGTCGAACACCTGGTAGTTCGGCAGCTCGCGCTTGGCGTAGGTTTCCAGGATGCGCCCTTCGCTCAGCACGCTCGCGGCGTTGTAGCGCTGCTGCACCTGCACCGACTTGCCGCGGATCGCGGTGCCGTGCGGATGACCCACCACGACGTGCAGGCCGGGCAACCCCGCGAGTTCGCGGGCCACCGTTTTCACGGCATCATCGCAGGCGGCGATGAAGGCCGGCCGCAGCAGCAGGTCCTCGGCGGGATAGCCGCAGATGGAGAGTTCGGGCGTCACCACGAGGCGCGCGCCCTGCTCGTAGGCCGTGCGCGCCGCGGCGATGATCTTTTGCGCGTTGCCCGCCATGTCGCCGACGGTGACGTTCAGCTGGGCCGTACAGATTGTGAGTGCCATTTAGACGTGCCAGACCTCTCGAACGATTATGTCACCCGCCTCGTCGCGTCCCCGTCGGACATCGACGCGAGCGCGTGGAACGCCCTGCTCGCGCTGGCGGGCGGCTCGCCGTTCGTGCGGCACGAGTACCTGGCGGCGATGCACGAGAGCGGCAGCGCCGTGCGCGACACCGGCTGGGCGCCGCAGTTCCTCACGCTCTGGCGCGAGGGCGAACTGGAGGCGGCCTGCCCGCTGTACCTGAAGAGCCATTCCTACGGCGAGTACGTGTTCGACTGGGCCTGGGCCAACGCCTACGAGCAGCACGGCCTGCGCTACTACCCGAAGGCACTGACGGCCGTGCCGTTCACGCCGGTGCCGGGGCCGCGGCTGCTGGCGCGCGACGCCGCCGCGCGCGCGGCGCTGGTGCGCGCGGTGCTGGCCTGGTGCAGGCAGAAGAAGGTCTCGTCGTGGCACGTGCTGTTCGCCAGCGACGAGGACGTGGCGGCCTTGAGCGCGGCGGGGATGATGCTGCGCCACACCGTGCAGTTCCACTGGCTGAACGCGGGTTACGCGGACTTCGACGCCTTCCTCGCCAGCCTGAACCAGGAGAAGCGCAAGAAGATCCGGCAGGAGCGGCGCAAGGTCGCCGAGGCGGGCGTCACCTTCCGGCATGCGCAGGGCGCGGCGATCGCGCCGGCCGACTGGGACTTCTTCTACCGCTGCTACGAGCGAACCTACCTCGAGCACGGCAACGCGCCCTACCTCACGCGCGACTTCTTCCGGCGCATGGCGGCCACGATGCCGGAGAACTGGCTGCTGTTCATCGCGGAGCGCCGCGGCAAGCCCATCGCCAGCAGCCTGATCGGCATCGCCGGCGGCGTTGCCTTCGGCCGCTACTGGGGCGCGCTGGAGCGCGTGGACTGCCTGCACTTCGAGGCCTGCTACTACCAGCCGCTCGCGTGGTGCATCGCCCACGGCGTGCAGCGCTTCGAGGGCGGCGCACAGGGCGAGCACAAGATGGCCCGGGCGCTGATGCCGGTGAAGACGACCAGCGCGCACTGGCTGGCGCATCCGGCGTTCGCGGATGCGGTGGAGCAGTTCCTGGTGCGCGAAGGCCGGGGGATCGAGAACTACATGGAGCACCTCGAGGCGCGCTCGCCGTTCCGGCACCGTCCGGGCGAGTCGTAGGCCCGTTGGTGGGGTTCGCCTTGCTCACCACCACCCTACGCAATCCGCACCCCGTAGGGTGGCGATGAGCGCAGCGAACCCCACCGCTCCCGCGTTGCCTCACGCGGCCTTGGGAAACTCCTGCGGGTGCGAGCGGCGATAGGCCTCGATGCCGTCCAGCACCTCCTTCTTCGCGCTTTCCGGGCCTTCCCAGCCCAGGACCTTCACCCACTTGCCGGGCTCCAGGTCCTTGTAGTGCTCGAAGAAGTGGGCGATGGTCTTCAGGCGCAGCGGGTTCAGGTCTTCCGGTTTCTGCCACTGCGTGTAGATCGCGAGGATCTTGTCGGTGGGCACGGCCAGCACCTTGGCGTCGTCGCCGGCCTCGTCCTGCATCTTCAGGATGCCGATGGGGCGGCAGGGCACCACCACGCCGGGGATCAGGGGCACGGGCGTGATGACCAGCACGTCGACCGGGTCGCCGTCGCCGCTGATGGTCTTGGGCACGTAGCCGTAGTTGGTCGGGTAGTGCATCGACGTGCTCATGAAGCGGTCGACGAAGATCGCGCCGGTTTCCTTGTCCACCTCGTATTTCACGGGATCGGCGTTCATCGGGATCTCGATGATCACGTTGAAGGCTTCGGGAACGTTCTTGCCAGGGGTGACGAGGTCGAGGGACATGTTTTCGTGGTTTGCGAGGACCGCTTGGGTCGGTGGAAACCCTGATTTTAGTTGGAGCGGCCACACGTTCGGCACGCGGTCATTGGTGTGTAAAGCGCCCGGTTGTATAGTCCAGCCGTTGGCCAATCGTCTCCTGGACACGGAGCCACGAGGAAGCAACGCAGCGGGGGCACCGCGGCGTTGGCGCCCTCGCAAAGACTCAGCGAAACGACAGGAGAAACTTCAATGACTGGCAACTCGGCGCTGATCCTGGCGCTCGTCTGCGGCCTGGCGGCCGTGGTTTACGGCTTCTGGGCCCGCAGCTGGATCCTCGGCAAGGACGCGGGCAATCCCCGCATGCAGGAAATCGCCGCCGCCGTGCAGGCCGGCGCCGCCGCCTACCTGGCGCGCCAGTACCGCACCATCGCGATCGTCGGCGTGGTCCTGGCGATCCTCATCGCGATCTTCCTCGACGGCAGGACGGCCGTGGGCTTCATCATCGGCGCGGTGCTGTCCGGCGCCTGCGGCTTCATCGGCATGAACGTCTCCGTGCGCGCCAACGTGCGCACAGCGCAGGCGGCCACGCAAGGCATCGGCCCGGCGCTGGACGTCGCCTTCCGCGGCGGCGCCATCACCGGCATGCTGGTGGTCGGCCTGGGGCTGCTGGGCGTGACGGGCTTCTACTGGTTCCTGGCCGGCAACGGCCAGCTGACGCCGGACCTGAAGCTGGCCAACATGCTCAACCCGCTGATCGGCCTGGCCTTCGGCGCCTCGCTCATCTCCATCTTCGCGCGCCTGGGCGGCGGCATCTTCACCAAGGGCGCCGACGTCGGCGCCGACCTGGTGGGCAAGGTGGAAGCCGGCATCCCCGAGGACGATCCGCGCAACCCGGCCGTGATCGCCGACAACGTGGGCGACAACGTCGGCGACTGCGCCGGCATGGCCGCCGACCTGTTCGAGACCTACGCCGTGACGCTGATCGCGACCATGGTGCTGGGCGCCCTGCTCGTGGCCGCCGCGCCCGTGAACGCGGTGCTGTACCCGCTGGCGCTGGGCGCCGTGTCGATCATCGCCTCGATCATCGGCTGCTTCTTCGTGAAGGCCTCGCCGGGCATGAAGAACGTGATGCCCGCGCTCTACAAGGGCTTGATCGTCGCCGGCGTGCTCTCGCTGATCGCCTTCTTCTTCGTCACGAAGTGGCTGATCCCCGACAACGCGATCCTCGCGACCGGCAGCCAGATGCGCCTGTTCGGCACCTGCGTCGTGGGCCTGGCCCTCACCGGCGCCCTGGTGTGGATCACGGAGTACTACACGGGCACGCAGTTCCACCCCGTCAAGCACATCGCCGAAGCCTCCACCACCGGGCACGGCACCAACATCATCGCGGGCCTCGGCGTGTCGATGAAGTCCACGGCCTGGCCCGTGATCTGCGTCTGCATCGCGATCGTCGTGTCGTACTGGCTGGCCGGCCTGTACGGCATCGCCGTCGCCGCGACCGCCATGCTGTCCATGGCCGGCATCGTGGTGGCCCTGGACGCCTACGGCCCCATCACCGACAACGCCGGCGGCATCGCCGAGATGTCGGAGATGCCCGCCGCCGTGCGCGACATCACCGACCCGCTGGACGCCGTCGGCAACACGACCAAGGCGGTGACCAAGGGCTACGCGATCGGTTCCGCCGGCCTCGCCGCGCTGGTGCTGTTCGCCGACTACACGCACAAGCTGGAGAGCTACGGCCACCAGATCAGCTTCGACCTGTCGGACCCGATGGTGATCGTGGGCCTGTTCATCGGCGGCCTGATCCCCTACCTGTTCGGCGCCATGGCGATGGAGGCCGTCGGCCGCGCCGCCGGCTCGGTGGTGGTCGAGGTGCGCCGCCAGTTCCGCGAGATCGCCGGCATCATGGCCGGCACCGGCAAGCCGCAGTACGACGTCGCCGTCGACATGCTGACCAAGGCGGCCATCAAGGAAATGATGGTCCCGTCGCTGCTGCCGGTGGTGGTGCCGATCCTGGTCGGCCTGCTGCTCGGCCCGAAGGCGCTGGGCGGCCTGCTGATGGGCACGATCGTCACCGGCCTGTTCGTCGCCATCTCCATGTGCACGGGCGGCGGCGCCTGGGACAACGCGAAGAAGTACATCGAGGACGGCCACCACGGCGGCAAGGGCTCGGAAGCGCACAAGGCCGCCGTGACCGGCGACACCGTGGGCGACCCCTACAAGGACACGGCCGGCCCCGCGGTGAACCCGCTGATCAAGATCATCAACATCGTGGCGCTGCTGATCGTGCCGCTGGTGGTGAAGTTCCACAGCTGACGCGGCAGTCGCAAGGCAACGGCCCGCTTCGGCGGGCCGTTTTCATTTTGCGGCGACTGCCTTCACCAGCGCTGTCGCTGCCGCCGTCAGCTGCGGCAGCTCCTCCACCTTCCCGTCCTCGATGGCCTGCAGCACGAGCTCGTGGATGCCGCCGACGACGGCCATGGCCAGGTCCGGCGGCACGTGCCTCACCACCGCGACCATGTAGTCGGCGATCTCCCGGTTCACCCGCCGGCGGGCGGCCAGCCCTTCCGGCCCCAGGTGCAGGATCTCGATGAACAGCGTGCGCATCAGCACCGGGTTGCTCGCCATGCACTCCAGGTAGGCGTGCAGCGCCCGCTCCACCTGCCGTTCCCAGCCCTGCGCCGGATCGATGGCGCCGTGCAGCACCTTCAGCGCGTTGTGGCTGGCGGCCTCGTAGAGGGCGACCAGGCACTCGGCCTTCGTGGAGAAGTGCTCGTAGAAGGTGCGCCGCGACACGCTGGCCTCGCGCACGATGTCGGCGATGGTGGTGTCGGCGTAGCCCTTGCGCGCCACCGCGACCGCCATGCCTTCCAGCAGCCGGCTGCGGTGCTGGTGGGTCGTCGTGTCGGGCTCCAGGGTGGCGAAATCCGAGGGCATGGCCCGATGGTACTTGACAGTACCGCCCGCCGCCTCCACCATTGGTACGCCTTCGTACCAAGTCTTTTCCGAACCGCATGACCGATCTCGTCGTCCGCCGCCTGCTCGTGGACATGGAAGCGCCGATCGCCCGCCACTGGTGCGCGGGCGACGCGTTCCGCACCGCCCTGTTCAACGCGCTGTCGATGAGCTTTCCCGTGGGCGAGCAGTTCTTCATCGACTCCGTGCGCAACGGCTTCAAGGCCTTGCCGCCCGAGAAGCAGGAGCGCTTCCGCGCCGAGGTGCAGGGCTTCATCGGCCAGGAGGCGACGCACCGCCGGCTGCACGCCCTCTACAACGCCCACCTGGACAAGCTGGGCCTCGTCAACGACTGGGAGCCGCGCATCCGCGAGCGCAACAAGCGCCTGGAGGGCATCGACGTGCGCCACTGGCTCGGCATCACCGCCGCCAACGAGCACTTCACCGCGATCTTCGCGGACTTCATGCTGCACAACGCCGACCTGCTGGGCGACCAGGACGCGCGCCTGAAGACGCTCTGGCTGTGGCACAGCGCCGAGGAATCCGAGCACAAGAGCACGGCCTTCGACCTGTACCACGCCCTGGGCGGCAGCTACGAGTGGCGGGTGAAGTGGATGCGCACCGTGACCTTCTTCTTCCTGCTCGACACCCTGCGCCAGACCTTCAACAACCTGCGGCGCGACGGCACGCTGTGGCGATGGAGCACCTGGAAGAGCGGCTTCAGCTACCTCTTCGGCAAGCGCGGGCTGGTCCGCCTGACCTACACGCCCTGGCGCGCCTACTTCCGCCGCGACTTCCACCCGAGCCAGCAGGACGCGAGCGCCTCGACCCGCTGGCTGGCGGAGCACAGCGACCGGTACGTGCCGGTCTGACCGCCATTGCGGCCTCGAGCCGCAATCCACCGGTGGCGTCGCGCCACGCATGCATGGATCCCGGGTCAAGCCCGGGATGACATCCGTGGCTTGTCATTGCGGCCTCGAGCCGCAATCCACGGCTTTGGGCACAATCCGCCCATGCAGCTCCATTTCATCGGCAACACCTCCGTCCGCTCCGTCTCCGAGCGCACCCTGCCCGTCATCGACCCGTCGGACGGCCAGCCCTACGACACGATCCAGCGTGGCACCGCGGAAGACATCGATGCCGCCGTGCGCGCGGCGCGCCAGTGCTTCGAAGGGCCCTGGAGCAAGCTGAGCGCGGCCGAGCGCGGGCGCCTGCTGATGCGCCTGTCGCTGAAGGTCTCCGAGTGCGTCGACGAGCTCGCGGCCATCGAGCAGCGCGATTGCGGCAAGCCGACCAAGCAGGCGCGCGCCGACGCCGTCGCCCTGGCGCGCTACTTCGAGTTCTACGCCGGCGCCTGCGACAAGCTGCACGGCGAGACCCTGCCCTACCAGGACGGCTACACGGTGCTCACCTGGCGCGAGCCGCACGGCGTCACGGGCCACGTGATCCCCTGGAACTACCCGATGCAGATCTTCGGCCGCAGCGTCGGCGGCGCGCTGGCCGCCGGCAACGTCTGCGTGGTGAAGCCCTCGGAAGACGCCTGCCTGTCGCTGATCCGCGTGGCGCAGCTGGCCGCCGAGATCGGCTTCCCGGCCGGCGCCATCAACATCGTCACCGGCTATGGCCACGAGGTCGGCGATGCGCTCGCGCGCCATCCCGGCATCGACCACATCAGCTTCACCGGCAGCCCGCGCGTGGGCACGCTGATCCAGCAGGTGGCGGCCGAGCGGCACTGCCCCGTCACGCTGGAGCTCGGCGGCAAGAGCCCGCAGATCGTCTTCGCCGACGCCGACCTGGAGCAGGTGCTGCCCGTGGTGATCAACGCCATCGTGCAGAACGCCGGCCAGACCTGCTCCGCCGGTTCGCGCCTGCTGGTCGAGGAGAGCCTCTACGAGCCGCTGCTGGCCCGCCTGGGCGAGGCCTTCACGCGCCTGCGCGTGGGCCCCGCGGCGATGGACCTCGACGTCGGCCCGCTGATCCGCCAGACGCAGCAGCAGCGCGTGTGGGACTTCCTGTCCGATGCGCAGCACGCCGGCATCCCGGTGGTGGCGCAGGGCACGGTGGTGGACGAAGCGCCCGAGGCCGGCTACTACCAGGCCCCGACGCTGCTGCGCGACGTGCCGGTGACGCACCGGCTGGCGCAGGAGGAGGTGTTCGGCCCGGTGCTGGCGGCCATGAGCTTCCGCGACGAGGACCACGCCGTGGAACTCGCCAACGCCACCCACTTCGGCCTGGTGGCCGGCATCTGGACGCGCGACGGCAGCCGCATGCTGCGCATGGCCAGGCGCGTGAAGAGCGGCCAGGTCTTCATCAACAACTACGGCGCCGGCGGCGGCGTGGAACTGCCCTTCGGCGGGGTGAAGTCGTCGGGCTACGGGCGCGAGAAGGGGTTCGAGGCGCTGTACGGGTTCACGACCTTGAAGACCGTGGCGATCAAGCACGGGTAGGGTCTTGTCCTTGTCATTGCGGCCTTGAGCCGCAATCCACTGCATGCGTGGTGCCATGCATGCATGGATCCCGGGTCAAGCCCGGGATGACATGCTCTCCTTTCAGGACTTCGGCGCCGCCTTGATCCTCGCCGTCTTCACCACCTCTTCCGCCATCGGCAGCAGCCGATGGAAGAACGACAGCTTCGGCGCGACGAAGGTCGCCGCGTAGAGCTCCTCGCCCCACATCGGGTCCGGCTTCACCGCGACCCAGCCCACGCCCAGCATGTTCAGGTCGTCCTTGCGGCGCGCGAGCGTGAACTCGAAGCGCACGCCCTGCTGCCCGGCGAACTCCGCCGGCGCCACCTTGGTGATCGTGACCGTGCCCGCCGTCGCGTAGAGCTCCTCGAACAGCCGCACCAGCTTCTCGGGCGTCAGGCCTTCGCGGAAGGTCGGCACGCGCGGCTGCTTCGCGTCCTCGGCACGCGAGAACACGGCCGGTCGCGTCATCAGCGGCTGTCCCGGCCGCACGCCGCCCCACAGGCGCAGGTGGTCGAGCGGGATGCCCTCCTGCGTCCAGGTGTCGTAGGGATCCACGTCCCACGGGTCGCTCACCCGGTTCCAGGCGCTGGTCAGGTGCACGGCCAGGCGCTGGTTCACCACCTCCTCGCCGTCCATGCGCTGCACGTTCGCGCAGCCCGCGAGCAGCAGCACCGCCACGAGCATCCACCAGCGCTTCATCGCTTCATCTCCGCCAGGTAGCCGCGCACCATCTCCGCGTCGGGCGCGTCGGGCGCCTGCGCGAGGTAGGTCTCGAAGGCCGGCACGGCCGCGGCCGGCTCGTTGCGGTGGCGATGGATCAGGCCCAGCGAACGGAAGGCGAGCGCGGGCGCGGCCGGCAGCCGGGCCGCCGCCTCCAGGTCGGCCAGCGCCTTGTCGGCGTCGCCGGCCTCGTCCCGCAGGCGCAGCACCTCGCCGCGCGCGAACAGCACCTCGGCGTCCTTCGGGTTCTTCTCCAGCATGCGGCCGAACAGCACCAGGCTCTCCTCGTACTGGCCGCGCTTGATCTCGTCCTGCAGCCAGCCGAAGCGCAGCGGCGCGATGGCCGCGTGGAAGCGCTCGGCGCCGGTCACGCCGCCGGCATCGCCCGCCAGTTCCAGCAGTTCGTCGCGCCGCCCCGCCGTCGTGGGGTGCGTCTCGAACATGTCGCCGCGCTGGCCGGCTTCCTTGCCGCCGGTCACGCGCATCTCGGCCAGCAGGTTGTCCCAGACCGTCGCCGCCTCGCGGCCGTCGTAGCCCGCCTCGCGCAGCAGGCGCATGCCCATGCGGTCGGCGCGCGACTCGTGCTCGCGCGAGAAGGCGAACATGTTGGCGGCCAGCCCCATCTGCCCGATGAAGGTGCCGATGCCGCCCACCATGCCGACCATGGTCGACAGCACCGCGGTGTCCTTCTGCGCCCGCAGCTGCTCCACCGTGTGGCGCTCCATGTAGTGGCCCAGCTCGTGGCCCAGCACGGCGGCCAGCTGCGCCTCGTTGTCCACGCGCAGCAGCAGGCCGGTCCACACCAGCATCATCCCGTTGGGCGCCATCATCGCGTTGAAGTGCGGCACCCGCACCGCGTAGACGCGGATGTCGGGGCAGTGGCTCTCGGCCAGGCGGCACACCAGCCCGGTGAGATAGGTGTTGAGCGCCTTGTCCTTGATCGTGAGGGGGCTGCGCCGCACGCGCTTCTCCTCGCGGTCCATCATGCCCCACAGGCCGCCCTCGTCGGTGTTGGCCGCGGGACGGGTGAAGCGCGGCGGCACCTTGATCGCCGACAGGTCGCCGGCGAAGGCGGGCCAGGCCGCGAGCGCGGCCAGGCCGAGGCCGCACGCGCCGCGCAGGAAGGAAGCGGAAGTGTTCATGGTGGGGCTCATTGCGTGCGCGGGAAGCCCTTGAGCAGGGCCTCCACGGTTTCGACGGCCGGTTCGGGCTCGCGCAGGTCGCCGGACATGCGGTTCAGCCGGTGGAACCAGACCACGCGGCCGGTGTGCAGGTCCACCAGCGAGGCGTAGCCGGTCTGCTCGCCGCCGACGCTGATCGCGCCCAGCAGCGCCAGGGCCAGCATGGCCGCCTTGCGCTCGGTGCTCGCGTAGCTGTCGCGGATCCAGGTGAAGAGCGCGTAGTCGGCGCCCGTGCGCTCGCGGATCGGCCGCACGGCGTCGCCCAGCGACCAGTCGAGCGCCTGCCCCTTGGTGGCGAGCTCCATCAGGCCGCCGCTGTGGTGCATCGAGATCGCCTCCGCGACGGCGCGGTGGAGGTTGACGATCTCGCCGAAGTCCTCGGCCTGCGCGGCGTCGAGCTGCGTGAGGCGCGGCCCCAGGCGGTCCCGCTGCGTGGCGATCGCCGCGCGGAAATTCTTCTGCGCCGCCTCCGTCCAGTCGGCGCGCGGCTCCACCACGCCGCCGGCGCTGACGGAGAACAGCTCCATGTCGGGCGGCAGGACGAGCAGGCGGGAATCGGCGGCGCGGGTGGTGAAGCCGGGGGCGAGGTCGGGCGGCGGCCCTTCCTGGGCCTGCACCGCGCCTGCGGCCAGGAAGACAGCCGCCAGCAGCCAGCGGGTGGCGCGCGATGCGAACGCGGGCATGTGGTACTCCAGCCTCTTGGGTGATGCCGCGGGCCCGTCCGGGACCGCGGCGGAAAATCAGCAACAATAACTCTATGCAGAGGCACGCCCGGGTCCAGCACCCGGACGCGTGCCCCGGTAAATCAGTGCCGCGCCGCCCACAATTCACGGCGGCGTGCGCGTTAACCAACAAGGCAAGGAGCGGTCAATGCGGGTCCAGGACAAATCCATCATCGTCACCGGCGCGGGCGGCGGCATCGGCGAGGGCATCGCCCACCGGCTGGCGCAGGAAGGCGCCCAGGTGATCGTGAACGACATCGACGCGGCGCGCGGCGAGGCCGTGGCCAAGGCGATCGTCGCCGCCGGCGGGCGGGCCAGCTTCTTCCGCGCCGACGTCACCCGCTCGGCCGACGTGAAGGCGCTGGTGGAGGCCGCCGTGCAGCGGCACGGCAAGCTCGACGTGATGGTCAACAACGCGGGCTGGACCCACCGCAACCGTCCCGCGCTGGAGGTGAGCGAGGAGGAGTTCGACCGCGTCTACGCGATCAACATGAAGAGCATCTACCTCTCGACCATCCACGCCGTGCCGGCCTTCCGCGCCAACAAGGGCGGTTCCTTCATCAACATCGCCTCCACGGCCGGCGTGCGGCCGCGCCCGGGCCTGACCTGGTACAACGGCTCCAAGGGCGCCGTGATCACCACCAGCAAGTCGCTGGCGGCCGAATTCGGCCCCGACAACATCCGGGTCAACTGCATCAACCCCGTCTTCAACCCGGACACCGGCCTGTCGGCCGAGTTCGCCGGCGGCCCGGTGGACGAGGCCCGCCGTGCGAAATTCCTGGCCACCATCCCCCTGGGCCGCTTCTCCACCGCCATGGACGTCGCAAACGCCGCCCTCTACCTGGCCAGCGACGAAGCCGCCTTCATCTCCGGCGTCTGCATCGAGGTGGACGGGGCGCGCTGCGTTTGAGGTGGGTGGCTCGCAGCGGCCTTTTTGAACGCAGAGGGCGCAGAGATGACGCAGAGAACGCAGAGAAAGCCCCTTTTTTCTGAATTCTCTGCGTCCTCTGCGCAACCTTTGCGTCCTCTGCGTTCTTCCTCTATGCGAGGCCGGATCTTGACCGCAGTCATTTGGCGGGAATTGCCTCCAGCCGCACAATGCGTCCATGGCTGAACGCGTGATTCCGCTGGTGGACCAGCGCCTGAGGGCGCTGCAGGCCGTCGTGCCCGAGCGGCCGGTCGCGGCGACGGGGCTGGTGGCGGATACGCTGGGCCGGCCGCTGCGCGACCTGCGCATCAGCGTCACCGACCGCTGCAACTTCCGCTGCAGCTACTGCATGCCCAAGGAGGTGTTCGACAAGGACTACAAGTACCTGCCGCACGCCTCCCTGCTGAGCTTCGAGGAGATCACGCGCGTCGCGCGCCAGTTCCTCGCCCACGGCGTGCGCAAGATCCGCCTCACGGGCGGCGAGCCGCTGCTGCGCAAGAACCTCGAGGTGCTGGTGGAGCAGCTCTCCGGCCTGCGCACCGTCGAGGGCACGCCACCCGAACTGACCCTCACCACCAACGGCTCGCTGCTCGCCCGCAAGGCGAAGGCGCTCAAGGCCGCCGGCCTGCAGCGCGTCACCGTCAGCCTCGACGGCCTGGACGACGCCGTGTTCCGCCGCATGAACGACGTGGACTTCCCCGTGGCCGAGGTGCTGGAAGGCATCGCCGCCGCCCGCGAGGCGGGGCTGGGGCCGGTGAAGGTCAACATGGTCGTCAAGCGCGGCAGCAACGAGCACGAGATCCTGCCCATGGCGCGCCACTTCCGCGGCAGCGGCATCGTGCTGCGCTTCATCGAATACATGGACGTCGGCGCCACCAACGGCTGGCGCATGGACGAAGTGATGCCTTCGGCCGAGGTGCGCGCCCTGCTCGCTTCCGAATTCCCGCTGGTGCCGCTGGAAGCCGCCGCGCCCGGCGAGACGGCCGAGCGCTGGGGCTATGCCGACGGCGCCGGCGAGGTCGGCTTCATCAGCAGCGTCACCAAGGCCTTCTGCGGCGAGTGCAACCGCGCCCGCCTGTCCACCGAGGGCAAGCTGTACCTGTGCCTGTTCGCCAGCAACGGCTACGACCTGCGCTCGCTGGTGCGCGGCGGCGCGAGCGACGAGGAGCTGGCCTCCGCCATCGGCCACATCTGGCAGGGCCGCGGCGACCGCTACTCCGAGCTGCGCGGCACCCTGCCCGCCGACACCGGCACGGGCGGCCGCCGCATCGAGATGAGCTACATCGGCGGCTAGCTCCGCGCGGCGGTAACATCCGCCGCATGACGATCCCCCAGGACCAGATCACCGGCGTGATCCTCGCGGGCGGCCGCGGCACGCGCATGGGCGGCGCCGACAAGGGCCTGCAGAATTTCCGCGGCATGCCCATGGCGATGTTCACGCTGATGCGGCTGATGCCGCAGGTCGGCGAGGTGATGATCAACGCCAACCGCAACCTCGCGGCCTACGAATCCTTCGGCGTGCCGGTCTGGCCCGACAGCCTGTCCGACTTCGCGGGCCCGCTGGCCGGCATGCTCACAGCGCTGGAACGCTGCGAGAGCGACTACCTCGTCACCGTGCCCTGCGACACGCCCCTCTTCCCGCAGGACCTCGTGGCCCGCCTGGCCGAGGCGCTGGAGCGCGAGGACGCCGAGATCGCGATGGCGTCCGCCCCCGAGGAGGACGGCCAGATGCGCGCGCAGCCGGTCTTCTCGCTGATCCGGCGCGAGCTGATGGAGAGCCTGGTGCGCTTCACCCAGGGCGGCGGCCGCAAGATCGACGCCTGGACCGGCCAGCACCGCACCGTGCTGGTGCCCTTCGCCGATGCGGGCGCCTTCCGCAACGCGAACACGCTGGTCGAGCTGCACAAGCTGGAGCGGTCGTCGTGAGCACCATCGCGGAGATCGCGGCGCAGCTGCAGGGCTACGACCCGCAGGCACTCAGCGCCGACGCCGTCGGCGAATTCCTGGCGCGCCTGGTCACGCCGGTGGCCGACACCGAGACCGTGTCGCCGCTAGCCGCCCTCGGCCGCGTGCTCGCGCGCGACCTGGTCTCGCCGATCAGCGTGCCGCCGCACGACAACTCCGCCATGGACGGCTACGCCTTCGCCGGCGCGCAGCTCGCCGCCGGCGCGCTGCAGCTGGAAGTGGTGGGCACGGCGCTCGCCGGCAAGGCCTGGCAGGGATCGGTCGGCCCCGGCCAGTGCGTGAAGATCATGACCGGCGCGATCATGCCCGCCGGCCTCGACACCGTCGTGCCGCAGGAGTTCACGAAGACGCTGGACGACGGCCGCATCGCCATTCCCGCCGGCCTGCTGCAGCCCGGCGACAACCGCCGGCACAAGGGCGAGGACCTGATGGAAGGCCGCCCCGCCCTGCGCGCCGGCGAGCGCCTGGGCCCCGCGGCCTGCGGCCTGGTCGCGAGCCTGGGCATCGCGCAGGTCGAGGTGTTCCGCCGGCTCAAGGTGGCGTACTTCTCCACCGGCGACGAGATCCTGAGCCTGGGCGAGCCGCCGCGCGAAGGCGCCGTGTACGACAGCAACCGCTACACCGTGCACGGGCTGCTCGCGCGGCTGGGCTGCGAGGTGATCGACATGGGCGTGGTGCGCGACCAGCCCGAGCTGCTGGAAGACGCCTTCCGCGCGGCGGCGGCGCGGGCCGACGCCATCATCACCAGCGGCGGCGTCAGCGTCGGCGAGGCCGACTACACCAAGGCGATGATGAAGAAGCTGGGCGACGTCGCCTTCTGGCGCATCGCCATGCGCCCCGGCCGGCCGATGGCCGTGGGGCGCATCGGTTCCTCCGCGCTGTTCGGCCTGCCGGGCAATCCGGTCGCCGTGATGGTCACGTTCCTCGCCTTCGTGCGTCCCGCGCTGCTGCGCATGATGGGCGCGCGGCCGCAGCCGCCGCTGTACCTGAAGGCGCGCAGCGCCGAGGCGATGCGCAAGAAGCCGGGCCGCACCGAGTACCAGCGCGGCACCGTCGTGCGCACGGCCGACGGCGCGCTGGAAGTGCGGACCACCGGCAACCAGGGTTCCGGCGTGCTCAGCTCGATGGTGCAGGCCAACGGCCTCATCGTGCTGCACCACGCCCAGGGCAACGTCGCCGTCGGCGACGAGGTCGACGTGATGATGTTCGAGGGCGCGATCTAGCCGGGCCCGCCGCGCGGGCCCGGGGCTCACGCTCAGAACGCGTGGCTGATGCCCACGCCCCAGCGCGTCGTGCGCGGCGCGTTCGCCGGATCGGCCAGGCCCAGGTCCGCGTAGACCGTGGTGCGCTTGGACAGCGCATGTCCCACGCCGAAGCCGACGTGGTGGGTGGCGCCCGCGGTGCCGTAGCCTTCGAAGTCGCGGCCCCAGCCCAGCTTCCAGGTATTGGCGCCGCTCACGTGCGTCAGGCCCAGGGTCACGGCGCGCCGGCGCGCGTCGGTGTCGCCCAGGAAGGCGAGGCTCTCGTCCGACAACGAGGTCTGGCTGTAGCTGCCCATCAGCGTCGTCGCGCCCATGCGCCACGAGGCGCCGGCGAACCAGGTGCGGTCGTCCGCGCTGTTGCGCTCGCCCGCCAGCATCGCCGCGAACGGACCGCGCTCGTAGTTCAGCGAGGCGCCCAGCGCCCGCTTGCTGTCGCGGAATCCGTTGGCGTCCGGTGTCGTGTCCTTCTCCACGCCGACGGCCGCATGCACGGCCAGCCCGCCGAACGTGGGCGAGTCGTAGAAGATGCCGTTGTTCAGGCGCGAGTAGTCGCCGATGGGACCGTTGTGGTGCGGCTCGGTGCGGTAGGACGGATGGAAGATCTGCCAGGCCGGCGACGCGATGCGGTCGAAGTTGGCCCAGGGATCGAAGGCCCAGTCGTGCGCCCACATCGGCGTGAGCGCGCGGCCGAAGCGCAGCGCGCCGAAGCCGCCGCGCAGGCCCACCGTGGACTCGCCGTAGAAGAACGGCCGCGCGCCGCTCGCCTCGACGAGGCCCGTGTCGACGTCGAAGCGGTGCTGCAGGTGGAAGGTCGCGGCCAGCCCGCTGCCCAGGTCCTCCTCGCCGCGCACGCCGAGGTAGCTGCGCTGGATCGTTCCGAGTTGCGTCGGGCCGCGGTTGCTGTCGTGGATGCCGGCGTCGACGAAGCCGTACAGCGTGACGCCGGACGACTGCGAGGGGGCAGCGAGGACCGCGGGGGAAGCGGCGGCGAAGGCGCAAAGCGCGAGGATGACGTTTCTGTTTCTCATTGAGCTCCGGTTGTTGGATGGCAAGCGAGAGGCCGCATGGGCCGGGACACGGCCGCCTGGGGCGGCCGCAGCGGGTGCGTGCGTGGCACGCGGTGGGGAGCCCCGCCGCGGCGGGGCGTGGCAGGATGCGAAGCGCCGCGCGGGCGCACCTGCCGGAGGCGGCGGCCGCCGCTGCAGGATGCAGGGTGGGACGCGCGCCAGGGGCCGGCGCGGCGGTGCCGCTCCAGCCCGGGCTTGCTATTGTACAAATGCAATCCCGCACGGCTGTCCGGGATGGCCCCGATCCGGCCGCCGGCACCGAGCCGTTATAATTTGCACAAATGCATGTCGCCGCCCGGCCATCGGGCGTGCTGCATGCGGAGGCACGGCCCCCTTTGCGATGCGGGTCCGTGCCGCGGGCGCAACCCGCGCAGCCGGCCTTCCGGCCGGCGCCGCGCCCTGACTCGCCGATCAGCCCCCTCGACCAGGCCCGC
Organism: Ramlibacter sp. bp-362; assembly: GCF_054956735.1. Lineage (NCBI taxonomy): Bacteria > Pseudomonadati > Pseudomonadota > Betaproteobacteria > Burkholderiales > Comamonadaceae > Ramlibacter > Ramlibacter sp. bp-362. The sequence goes on along the minus strand of NZ_JBUDXE010000010.1, from coordinate 170,554 downwards.
TGACCGGCCCCTCCACCGTCCCGCCGCCGCTTCCGCCGAACCGCGCCCTTGCGCCGCGGGACGCGGTCCGGTGGGGCGTCTTCATCCATTCGTCGGGAGCAACGACCCATGGCAAAAGAAATCCTCATCGACCACGTCTTCAAGGTCTTCGGCGACGAACCCGAGGAAGCGCTCGCGCTCGCCCGGCAGGGCGTGAGCAAGCAGGACATCCTGGCCCGCACCGGCCAGTCGATCGGCGTCTTCGACGCCAGCTTCCGCATCGCCGCCGGCGAGATCTTCGTCGTCATGGGACTGTCAGGTTCCGGCAAGTCCACGCTCGTGCGCCTGCTCAATCGCCTGATCGAGCCGACGGCGGGGCGCATCGCCGTCGAGGGCGACGACATCAACGCGTACTCGCCACGCCGCCTGCGGGCGCTGCGCCGCAAGGACATCAGCATGGTGTTCCAGTCCTTCGCGCTGATGCCGCACCTGACGGTGCGCGAGAACACCGCCTTCGGCCTGGAGCTCGCCGGCGTGGGCAAGCGCGAACGCCTCGCGCAGGCCGACGAGGCGCTGGAGCTGGTGGGGCTGGCGGGCTGGGGCGACAGCTACCCCGACGAACTCTCCGGCGGCATGCAGCAGCGCGTGGGCCTCGCCCGCGCCCTCGCCTCCGATCCGTCCATCCTGCTGATGGACGAGGCCTTCTCGGCGCTGGACCCCATCATCCGCACGGAGATGCAGAGCGAGCTGCTGCGCCTGCAGAAGGTGCGCCGCCGCACCATCGTCTTCATCTCGCACGACCTCGACGAGGCCATGCGCATCGGCGACCGCATCGCCATCATGAAGGACGGCCACGTGGTGCAGGTCGGCACGCCCGAGGAGATCCTGCGCGCGCCCGCCGACGACTACGTGCGCAGCTTCGTGCGCGGCGTCGACGCGGCGGCCGTGTTCAAGGCCTCCGACATCGCGCGCGAGGGCACCGTCGTGGTCGCCGAGCAGGACGCGCGGGGCTGCCGCGCCGCGCTGAAGATGCTGGAGGACCGCGACCGCGACTACGCCACCGTGGTCGGCCCGGACCGCCGCTTCCACGGCGTCGTGTCCGCCGACTCGTTGCGCGCCGCGCTCAAGGGCCACGTGGGCCCGCTCGGCCTGCAGCACGCGCTGCTGCCGGAAGTGCACACGATCGCCGCCAACCACGCCGTCAGCGAGCTGTTCGGCCAGGTGGCCCAGGTGCCCTGGCCCGTGCCCGTGGTCGACGACCAGGGGCGCTACGCCGGCGCCATCAGCAAGAACACGCTGCTGAAGTTCCTCGACCGCGGTGCCGACTGAGCGCCGCGACCCGCAACCAAGCTTCGCCGACCTGATGAACGAGACTCCCGAAACCCCGGTCATGATGGACCCGTCCGCGGCCGCCATCGCCGCGCCTCCCGAAGCCGCGCCCATGGACACCTCGCCCATGGACGCGGCGCTCGCCGACACCGCGCCCCCCGATCCCTGGGCCGCCACCGAAGGAGACGCCGCTGGCGCCGTCTCCTCCGACGGCGGCTCGCCCTGGGGCGACGCCGGCCAGCCGGCCGCCGACACGGACTGGCTCGCCACGCCCGCCGATGCGGCCTCCGCCGCCGGCGACGATCCCGGCTTCCAGCTTTCGTCCCTGTGGGACGGCTCCATGCCCATCGAGACCTGGATCAACCACGGCCTGGACTGGGTGGTGCAGCACTTCCGGCCCGCCTTCCAGGCCGTGCGCGGCCCGATCGACGCCACGCTGTCCGGCGTCACCGGCCTGCTGCAGAGCCCGCCGCCGCTGGCGCTGACCGTGCTGGTGGGCCTGCTCGCGTGGCAGTTCGCCGGCCGCGGCATCGCGATCGGCGCGGTGCTGTCGCTGCTGGCCGTCAACGCGCTGGGCATCTGGCCCGACGCGATGGTGACGCTGTCGCTGGTGCTGACCTCGCTGGTGTTCTGCCTGGTGCTGGGCCTGCCGCTGGGCATCCTGCTCGCGGCCAGCGACCGCGCGCAGCGCTGGACGCGCCCGCTGCTCGACGCGATGCAGACGACGCCCGCCTTCGTCTACCTGGTGCCCGTGGTCATGCTGTTCGGCATCGGCAACGTGCCGGGCGTGATCGTGACGATCGTGTTCGCGCTGCCGCCGCTGGTGCGCCTGACCGCGCTGGGCATCCGGCAGGTGCGGCCCGACCTGGTCGAGGCCGCGCGCGCCTACGGCGCCTCGCCCTGGCAGCTGCTGGTGAAGGTGCAGCTGCCGCTGGCCATGCCCTCGATCATGGCCGGCATCAACCAGTCGCTGATGCTGTCGCTGTCGATGGTGGTCGTGGCTTCCATGATCGCCGTCGGCGGCCTCGGCCAGATGGTGCTGCGCGGCATCGGCCGGCTCGACATGGGCCTGGCCACCGTGGGCGGCGTCGGCATCGTGCTGCTCGCGGTCACGCTGGACCGCATCACGCAGGCGCTGGGCCAGACCCGGCGCGCCGCCGGCCGCTGGTGGCACGGCGGCCCCGCCGGGCTCGTCGCTCGGCTGTTCGCCCGCCGCCAGGCGGCTTCCCTTGTTCTCAACCCCGAAAGGAAACCCTGATGACCTTGTCCAAGCATCGCACCCTGGCCGGCCTCGCCGGCGCCGCCCTGCTCTGCCTCGGCCTGGCCGCCCCGGCCGCGGCCGCGAAGCTGCCCGGCGAAGGCGTGCGCGTGCAGCCGGTGAAGAGCTCGCTGCCCGAGGAGATGTTCCAGACCCTGCTCGTGATGCGCGCGCTGGAAAAACTCGGCTACGACGTGCAGCCGGTCAAGGAGCTGGAGTACGCGACCTCGCACGTGGCGCTGGCCAGCGGCGACGCGACCTTCCTCGCGAGCCACTGGAACCCGCTGCACGAGGACTTCTACAAGAACAGCGGCGGCGACGCCAAGCTGTTCCGCCACGGGGAGTTCTCGGGCAACGCCGCCCAGGGCTACCTGGTGGACCGCAAGACCGCGGAGAAGTACCACATCACCAGCCTGGACCAGATGAAGGACCCGAAGATCGCGAAGCTGTTCGACAACGACGGCGACGGCAAGGCGGACCTCACCGGCTGCAACCCGGGCTGGGGCTGCGAGCGCGCGATCGAGAAGCACCTGGACAAGTTCGGGCTGCGCGGCAGCATCACGCACAAGCAGGGCAGCTACCCCGCGCTGATCGCCGACACCATCGCGCGCTTCAAGCAGGGCAAGCCGATCTTCTACTACACCTGGACGCCCTACTGGGTGAGCGCGGTGCTGCGCCCGGGCAAGGACGTCGTGTGGCTGCAGGTGCCTTCGTCCGCCGATTCGAAGACCCGCCTGGCCAACGGCAAGGACTACGGCTTCGTGATCAACAAGCAGCAGATCGTCGCCAACAAGGCGTTCGCGGATGCGAACCCGGCGGCGGCGAAGCTGTTCTCGGTCATGCAGCTGCCGGTGGGCGACATCAACGCGCAGAACCTGCGCATGAGCCACGGCGAGAACAAGCCGGCCGACATCGAGCGCCACACGGACGCCTGGATCAAGGCGCACCAGAAGACGTTCGACGGATGGATCGCGGAGGCGATGAAGGCGGCCGGCGCCTGAGCTTCAGGCGAAGCGCACGACGGCGATCGGCGGGAGGTCGCGCGAGAGGCAGGTCCAGCTCTCGCCTGCATCCTCGCTGACCCACAGGCCGCCGGTGGTGGAACCCATCGCCAGCGTCCTGCCGTCGTCGGCGCAGGCCAGCCCGTGGCGATACACCAGGTGGTAGGCATCGCGCGCTGGCAGGCCCTCGCCGTGGCTGCGGAAGCTGGCGCCGCCGTCGCGCGTCTCGTTCACCACCATGCGGCCGTCCACCGGCATGCGCTGCTGGTCGGAATGCGCCGGCACGAACCAGGCGCGCTGCGGGTCCGTCGGATGCGCGGCCACCGCGAAGCCGAAGGCGCTGGGCGCCGGTTTCGGCAGCGGCTGCCAGTGCATGCCGCCATCGGTGCTGCGGTACAGGCCGCCGTGGTGCTGCGCCCAGACGACGTCCGGCTGCGCCGCGCAGGCGGAGAGCCGGTGCACGTCCTGCACGCTGCCGTCGTGGCGCCGCTCCGGCGGCATGTATTCGCCGGCGTCCATGCCTTCGGAGGTGTTCGCCCAGCTCGCGCCGCCGTCGCGCGTCTGCCAGACGCCGGCGCAGGAGATGGCGAGCGTCACGTGCGCCGCATCGCGCGGATCCACCAGGATCGAGTGGATGCCCGCGTGGTCGTAGCCCCCGCCGAACCATGCGCTGCGGCCGGGCTGCAACCAGAGGCTTTCCACCAGCTGCCAGCTCTCGCCGCGGTCGTCCGAGACGAACAGGCCGGCCGGCAGCGCGCCGGCCCAGAGCCGTCCGCCGCCGGCTTCCAGCGCCCACACCATGTCGACCGTCCACGGCGTCGGGTCGTCCTTCCACGGGCCTTCGGTGGGCTTGGGCGGGAAGGCCGGCGCGGCGACGTCCTGCCAGCTGGCCCCGCCATCGCTGCTGCGCTTGAGCTTCACGCCGAAGTGGCCGAGTCGCAGCGCCGCGTACCAATCGCCGGTGTCCGCATCCACCGCGAACTGCGTGACCGGCTCGCCGGGGAAATGCGGGCGGCCGAGCTGCCAGCCTTGCGGCGAGCGGCGGACGTCGATCAGGCCCTTGCGCGTGCCGACCTGCAGCTTCTGCATATCAACCTCCGGTCAGTGCCTGGATGACGTGCACGCGGTCCTGCGGCTGCAGGGGGCGCGTCAGGTCGGTCCGGCTCGGGATCATCTCGCCGTTGACGAACACCGCCACGTGCTTGCGCACCGCGCCCTGCTCGTCCAGCACGTAGGGCCGCAGCGCCGGCGCGGCGGCGAAAGCGGCATCCAGCACATCGGCGAGCGACGCCGCCGGCACGTCCTGCCGCGGGCAGGCGACGTGGCGCGTGAGCGCGGGGGCGAATTCGACGGTGGGCATGGGAGGGGGATTGCACACCGGGCGGAGCATCTGGTCAACAGCCGAACAGCCGGTTCCCGCTTTACTTGGCGACCAGGTCGTGCGGCAGGTGCGCCGGCTCTTCCTTCGCCACCGCCTTGTTCGCCCCCGGCACTTCCTTGCGCGCCAGCAGCGTGTACATGGTCGGCACCACGAACACCGTCAGCAGCGTGCCGAGCGACATGCCGCCCACGATCACCCAGCCGATCTGGGTGCGGCTTTCGGCGCCCGCGCCGCGGGCGAGGGCCAGCGGCACGGCGCCCAGGACCATCGCGCCCGTGGTCATCAGGATCGGGCGCAGGCGCTGCGAGGCGGCCTTCACCAGCGCGTCGACCATCTCCATGCCTTGCTCGCGCAGCTGGTTGGCGAACTCCACGATCAGGATGCCGTGCTTGGTGATCAGGCCCACCAGCGTGATCAGGCCGATCTGCGAATAGACGTTCAGCGACCCGCCCGACCACTTCAGCGCCAGCAGCGCGCCGATCATCGACAGCGGCACGGACAGCATGATCACCAGCGGGTCGACGAAGCTCTCGAACTGCGCCGCCAGCACCAGGAAGATGAACAGCAGCGCCAGCACGAACACGATGGCGAGCGCGCCCTGCGAATTCCGGAACTCGCGCGAGGTGCCGTTCAGGTCCGTGGTGTAGCCCGTCTTGAGCACCTTGGCCGCCGTCTCGTCCATGAACTTCAGCGCCTGCCCCAGCGAATAGTCGGGCGCCAGGTTGCCGGTGATCGCCACCGCGCGCCGCTGGCCGAAGTGGTTCAGCTCGCGCGGGCTCACGCTCTCGCGCGTGGTCACCAGCGCCGACAGCGGGATCATCGTGTTGTCGCGGCCGCGCACGTAGATGCGGTCGATGTCCTCCGGCGTCGTGCGGCCGCTCGCCTCGGTCTGCACGATCACGTCGTACTGCTCGGCGTCACGCTTGTAGCGCGTGACCTGCCGGCCGCCCAGCATCGTCTCGAGCGCGCGGGCCACCACGTCGACGCCGACGCCCAGGTCGGCCGCCTTCGTGCGGTCCACGTCGATGCGCAGCTCCGGCTTGTTCAGGCGCAGGTCGACGTCGACGCCCTGGATGCCCGGGTTCTTCGCGATCTCGTCGAGGATCTGGCGCGTCACGCGGTTCAGGTTCTCGTAGCTGTCGGAAGTCTGGATCACGAAGTTCAGCGGCCGCTCGCGGAAGCCCTGCCCCAGAGAGGGCGGCGTCACCGGGAAGGCGTTCACGCCCGGCAGCGCGTTGAACTGCGGCCCCAGCTCCCGGGCGATCTCCAGCGTGGTGCGCTTGCGCTCGTCCCAGTCGATCGTGCGGTAGACCACGCTGCCCTGCGACACCGTCGGGTTGCCCAGGCTCGCGAAGATGCGGTCGAACTCGGGGTACTTCTGGCCCATGCGCTCCAGCTCGCGCGCGTAGCGGTCCGTGTACTCCATCGTGGCGCCGTCCGGCGCGTTGATGCTCGCGAGGATGGTGCCGCGATCCTCCAGCGGCGACAGCTCGGACTTCATGGTCGGCCAGACCAGCGCGATCAGTACAGCGTTGAGCACCATCACGGCCACGATGATCCAGCGCGCCTGCACCAGCTTGCCCCTCCAGCCGCCCTGCGCGCCGCCCGCCGGCCGCCAGCGCGCCGTCACCACCCAGCGCAGCACGCGCGCGTAGCCGTCCTGCAGCGCCGTCAGCCAGCGCTCCATGTGGCTGTCGAACCAGGTCGGGTTGGGGTTGTGGCGCAGCAGCTTGGAGCACAGCATGGGCGTGAGCGTCAGCGCCACGAAGCCGGACACCAGAACCGAGCCGGCCAGCGCCAGCGCGAACTCGACGAACAGCCGGCCCGTGCGGCCGGGCGTGAAGGCCAGCGGCGCGTACACGGCCACCAGCGTCATGGTCATCGTGATGACCGCGAAGCCGATCTCTCGCGACCCTTTGATCGCTGCCGAGAACGGGTCCAGCCCCTCCTCGATGTGCCGGAAGATGTTCTCCAGCATCACGATCGCGTCGTCCACCACCAGGCCGATGGCCAGCACCAGCGCCAGCAGCGTCAGCGTGTTGATGGTGAAGCCGGCCAGCGCCATCATCGCGAAGGTGCCGATCAGGCTGACGGGGATCGTGACGATCGGGATGATCGAGGCCCGGAAGGTGCGCAGGAACACGAAGATCACCAGCGCCACCAGCCCGATGGCCTCGGCGATGGTGCGGTACACGTTGCGCACCGAGCGGTCGATGAACAGCGAGTTGTCGTTGGCGACGTCGATGCTGATGTCCTGCGGCAGGTCGGCCTTCAGCTTGGGGATGATCTCGCGCACGCCCTGCGCCAGCGTCAGCGGGTTGGCCGTCGCCTGGCGGATCACGCCGGTGCCGATGGCCGGCTTGCCGTTCAGGCGCATGCCGCTGCGCACGTCGGCCGGCGCCTCCTCGACGCGGGCGACGTCGCGGATCTTCACCGGGAAGCCGTTGACGTTGCGCACCACGATCTCGCGGAACTGCGCCGGGTGCACGAGGTTGGTGTCGGAGGTGACGCTGAACTCGCGCTGCTGCGACTCGATGCGCCCGGCCGGCACCTCGAGGTTGCTGCGGCGGATCGCGTCCTCCACGTCCTGCGTGGTCAGGCGGTAGCCGGCGAGCTTGTCCGGGTCGAGCCAGACGCGCATCGCGTACTTGCGTTCGCCGTAGATGCGCACGTCGGCGACGCCCGTCACCGTCTGCAGGCGCGGCTTGACGATGCGGTTGACCAGGTCGTTGATCTCCAGCGGCGAGCGGCTGTCGCTGGTGAAGGCGAGCCACATCACCGGGAAGGCGTCGGCCTCCACCTTGGCGATCACGGGCTCGTCGATCTCCTGCGGCAGCTTGTTGCGCACGCGCGAGGTCCGGTCGCGCACCTCGGCGGCCGCGGCGTCGGCGTCCTTCTCCAGGCGGAAGCGCACGGAGATCTGCGTCTCCTCAGGCCGGCTGATGGACGTGATGACGTCCACGCCGTCGATGCCGGCGATGGAGTCCTCCAGCGGCTTGGTCACCTGCGACTCGATCACCTCGGAGGAGGCGCCGGCGTACTTGACGCGCACGGTGACGACGGGCTCGTCGATCTTCGGGTACTCGCGCACCGGCAGTCGGTCGAAGCTGACCAGGCCGATCAGCACGACCAGCAGCGACAGCACCGTGGCGAACACCGGCCGGCGGATCGCGATCTCGGGCAGTTGCATGGAAGCCTCCGGCTCAGCCCGCGGTGCCGGCGCGCGGCGCCGGCGCCGGGTGCGCGCCCCGGCCGCGCGGCGTCGACAGCGCGAAGCTGCCGCAGGGATTGCCCTTGGCGGCCACGACCGGCGCCATCAGCGGCGCCGGCGCACGGCGCGGACCGCCCTCGGGCGCCGCGCCCGCGGCGGCCGTGGCGTTGCCGTTGCCGCGCAGGTCCAGCACGCGCACGGGCGTGTTGTCCTTGCGGATGCGCTGGTGCCCGGCCGTCACGACCACGTCGCCCGGCTGCAGCCCCTGGGTGATCTCCACCTTGCCCGGCTGGCGGATGCCGACCTTCACCTCGACGCGCTGGGCGATGCGCGTGTCCTGGTCGGGGCCGTCCACCAGCTTGTAGACGTACTGGCGGCCGCTTTGCGGGACGATCGCCTCCTCGGGGATGATGCGCGCGTCCTCGCGCACGCCGAACACCGGCGTGACGCGGGCGAACATGCCCGGGCGCAGCTGCAGCCGGCGGTTGTCGATGCAGCCGCGCACGCCGATGGAGCGGCCATTGGCGTCCACCAGCGGGTCCACCGCCTGCACCAGCGCCGCGAAGCGCTGCCCGGGCAGCGCGTCGACCTCCACCACCGCCGTGAGGCCCGGGCGGATCTTGGTCTGGAAGCGCTCGGGCAGGCGGAAGTCCACGTACATCGCATCGAGGTCCTCGATGTTCACGATGTCCGCCCCGTCCTTGAGGTAGTCGCCCACGCTGATGTTGCGGATGCCGGCGATGCCGTCGAAGGGCGCGACGATCTTCAGGCGCGCCAGCGTCGCCTTGGCCAGGGCCAGCTTGGCCTCGGCCACCTGCAGGTTGGCGGCGCTCTCGTCCACGGCGCGCTGGGCGATGAACTTCTGCTCCACCAGCTCCTGGTTGCGCCGGTGGTTGGCGCGCGCGATCGACAGTTCGGCCTCGGCCTGCTTCACCTGGGCGAGCGGCAGCTGGTCGTCGAGCTGCACCAGCAGCTGGCCGCGCCGCACGCGTTGGGCGTCGCGGAAGTTGATCTGCGTGACGCGCCCCGACACCTCCGGGCGCAGCATCACGCTCTGGCGCGAACGCAGGCTGCCGACCGCCTGGGCGTCGTCCGTCAGCCGCATCGTTTCCACCCGGGCCACTTCGACGGCCGGGACGGCGGACGCGCCGCCGCCGGCCTGCCGCGCCGGTGCTTCCGTGGCCACGGCGCCCGCCGCATCGGCGCTGCGGGGCTGGTGCTGGAACCACCAGGCCGCACCGGATGCGGCCGCGATGCCCGCGATGGCTACGACGCTGTAGATGGACTTCGATCCCATGGAAGCTGATCCGTCGAATGTGCTGGTGCGCAGGGGCTTGCCGGCCTTTTTCCGGGCAAACGCCGCAATGTAACAGTCCGCAAGCCGGGCGGCATCCGGCATTGCCACAAAAGACGGAATCCGTGGGGTGCCGCGTGTCTTTTACGCGGTCTTTACATGCGGGGCCGACCCGCGCTGTGCGCTCTCCACCCCCATGTTGGCCAAGGCGTCGGCGCGCTCGTTGCCGGGGTCGCCGTTGTGGCCGCGGACCCAGCGCCAGTCGATCTCGTGGCCGCCGGTGGCGACCAGCTCGTCGAGCTGCCGCCACAGGTCCGCGTTCTTCACCGGCTGTTTGCTCGCCGTCTTCCAGCCCTTGGCCTTCCACCCTGGCAGCCATTCGGTGATGCCCTTGAGCACGTACTGGCTGTCCAGGTAGAGCGTCACCTGGCAGGGGCGCTTGAGCGCCTGCAGCGCCTGGATCACCGCCATCAGCTCCATGCGGTTGTTGGTGGTGCTGCGCTCCCCGCCGTGCATTTCCTTGACGGTCGGGCCCGAGCGCAGGAGCACGCCCCAGCCGCCCGGACCGGGATTGCCCTTGCAGGCCCCGTCCGTGTAGATCTCTACGTGGTTCATTCGATGGTGGTGAGGTCGCGCGCCTCGCGCTGCGTGCTGCGGTTGGCGATCGGCACCGGCGCGGTGGCGATGCGCTTGCGCTTCTTCCAGGCCGGGCCGATCAACTTGGCCCCGCGCACGCGCTTGACGGCGACGATGAAATAGAGGGCGCCGAAGATCGGCCACCAGCGCTCGCCCAGCGCGTCGACCCAGGCGTAGCGTTCCAGCCATTTCTCGCTGGACATGGCCGGGCGCCAGCAGCCGAAGCTGCTGGTCTCGACCTCGAAGCCGAGCAGCCGCAGCCAGTCGCGCAGGCGCCAGTAGCCGATGAACTCGCCCGCGTCCGGCAGGTACAGCTCGCCGAAGCCGAGGCGACGGTAGACGTGGGCGCGGCGCTGGCGCAGGCCCCAGAGGCTCGCCGGGTTCAGGCAGCAGACCACCACCTTGCCCTCGGGCACCAGCACGCGCTCGACCTCGCGCAGCGTCGCGTGCGGATCGACGTTCAGCTCCAGCGAATGCGGCAGCACGACGAGGTCGAGGCTGTTCTCCTCGAAGGGCAGCGCGCTGAAGTCGGTCACCAGGTGCGGCCGCACCGAGCCCTCGGCGGCGGCCTCGGCGGCCTCGGCCTCGCCGAGCGCCAGCCACTTGTGCGGCATGCGGTTGGCCTGCAGCGCGTCCAGCGCCGGCAGCCCGAGCTGCAGCGCGTGGTAGCCGAAGATGTCGCCGACGGCCCGGTCGAACTCGGCCCGCTCCCACGCCAGCAGGTACCTGCCAGGCGGTGTCTCGAACCACTGCTGCATTCCTATAATCCGGTCGCTCATGAAGTTGATCCCGCTGCCCGCCTTCCAGGACAACTACCTGTGGCTGCTCCACGACGGACAGCGGGCGCTGGTCGTCGACCCTGGCGATGCCGCGCCGGTGCAGGCGTATCTCGCCGCGCATGGCCTGCAACTGGACGCGATTCTAGTCACCCACCACCACGCCGATCACACCGGCGGCGTCGATGCGTTGCGCGAGGCGACCGGCGCCCGCGTCTGGGGGCCGGCGCGCGAGCGCGTCCCCGAGCCGCTCACGCGCCTGTCCGAAGGCGACCGCATCGAGGTCCTGGGCCTGCCCTTCGAGGTCTTCGACGTGCCGGGCCACACGGCCGGCCACATCGCCTACTACTGCGCCGACTTCGAAGGGGCGCCGCTCCTCTTCTGCGGCGACACGCTCTTTTCCGGCGGCTGCGGCCGCCTGTTCGAGGGCACGGCGGCGCAGATGCTGGACTCGCTTTCGAAGCTGGCGGCCCTGCCCGGCGCCACGCGTGTCTGCTGCACGCACGAATACACCCTCTCGAACCTGAAATTTGCCACAGCGGTCGAGCCGGGGAATTCCCAGCTGAGCCATTACCGGCAACAATGCGAGGCAAGGCGCTCGCGCGGCGAGCCCACCCTGCCCTCCACCATCGCCGTGGAGCAGGCGATCAATCCCTTCCTGCGCACGCGCCAGCCGGCCGTGGCGCAGGCAGCCCACGCGCATGGCGGGGCGGACCTCGCAGACCCGGTCGCGGTGTTCGCGGCCCTGCGCCAATGGAAGAACGAGTTCAGATGAAGAAGTACGAGCTGCTCGCCCTCGCCGCCCTCCTGGCCCTTTCGGGCTGCGCGACCACCATGGGACCGCAGGCGACCGTCGAAGACCGCGAGGTGAAGGCAGCCGAGGCGGCGCCGCTGCCCGCCTTCATCCCCCAGGGGCCCCTCAGCGCGATCGAACCGTCCGAGCTCAGCTCGCAGGCCATCAAGACCCTGGAGCCGCCGCCCGACCTGTGGGCGCGCATCCGCCGCGGCTTCGCCATGCCCAACCTCGAGAACGAGCTGGTGCACCAGCAGGAGCAGTGGTACGCCTCGCGGCCGGACTACATCGAGCGCATGACCGACCGCTCGCGCAAGTACCTGTTCCACATCGTCGAGGAGCTGGAGCGGCGCAACATGCCCACCGAGCTGGCGCTGCTGCCCTTCATCGAGAGCGCGTTCAACCCGCAGGCCGTCTCCAGCGCGCGCGCCGCCGGCATGTGGCAGTTCATGCCCGCCACCGGCAAGGACTACGACCTCAAGCAGAACGTCTTCCGCGACGACCGCCGCAACGTGCTGGCCTCCACCCGCGCGGCGCTCGACTACCTGCAGAAGCTGTACGGCATGTTCGGCGACTGGCACCTGGCCCTGGCCGCGTACAACTGGGGCGAAGGCAACGTGAGCCGCGCCATCGCCCGCAACGAGCGCGCCGGCCGGGGCACCGGCTACACCGACCTGGTCATGCCCAACGAGACGCGCAACTACGTCCCGAAGCTGCAGGCGGTGAAGAACCTGATCGCCGCCCCCGAGCAGTTCGGGGCCGACCTGCCGCTGATCGACAACCACCCCTACTTCCAGAGCGTCGCGATCGAGCGCGACATGGACGTCGCCCTGGCGGCCCGACTGGCCGACGTGGAGATCGAGGACTTCAAGGCGCTCAACCCGCAGCTGAAGCGCCCGGTGATCCTGGCGGCCGGCACGCCGCAGATCCTGCTGCCCTGGGACAACGCCACGGTCTTCAAGCGCAACTTCGACGCCTACAACGAGGGCAAGCTCGCCTCGTGGACGGCCTGGAGCGCGCCGAAGACCATGAGCGTGGCCGAAGCCGCCCGCCGCGTGGGCATGGACGAGAACGACCTGCGCACCGTCAACAGCATCCCGCCGCGCATGCTGATCAAGGCGGGCTCGGTGCTGATCGTGCCGCGCCGCGCCGGCACCGAGCACGACGTGGCGAGTCACGTGGCCGACAACGCGCAGCTGAGCCTGGCCCCCGAGGTCGCCACCCGCCGCACCGTGGTCCGCGCCGGCAAGCGCGACACCGTGGCGAGCATCGCCCGCCGCTACAAGCTCAGCCCGGCGCAGGTCGCGCACTGGAACGACGTCGGCAACAACGCCTCCTTCAAGCCCGGCCAGAAGGTCGTGCTGCACCTGCCGGTCCGCGCCACCCGGCGCGCCGCCGTGCGCGTGCGCAAGGGCGTGAAGCAGGTGTCGTCGCATCCCGCCAAGGCGGCGCCGAAGCGCGCGCCGGCGAAGAAGCGCCGCTGAGCCACGCGCCGCGGTCCTGCGCGTGCAGGACCGCTCCCACGGCCGCTGGGGCCCCGGGCTGATCCCGGGCACACCCGACCGACCCGACAGTGTGGTCATTGAATCCGAAATGGAGAAATGACCATGCGCAACAAGACCGTACTGGGTGCCGCGCTCGCAGGCGCCCTGATGGGCTTCGGGATCGCAGCCCAGGCCTACACCGCGATCGTCGCGACCCCTCCGACCGCCCGCTACGAAGCCGTGCCCGCCCCGCGTGCCGGCATGGTGTGGGCGCCCGGCCACTACGAGTGGCGCGGCGGCGAATTCGCCTGGGTGGAAGGCCACTGGATGCGTGACCGCCCGGGCTACGAGTACCGCGAGCCGCGCTGGGTGCAGCGCGCCAACGGCGAATGGATCCTGGTGGGCAACAACTGGGAACGCCGCGGCCCTTATGGCGACCGTGACCGCGACGGCATCGCCAACCGCTACGACGCCGACAACCGGCGCTTCGGCCCCTACGGCGACATGGACCGGGACGGCATCCAGAACCGCTACGACCGCGACCGCGACGGCGACGGCATCCGGAATTCGCGCGACCGCCATCCCGACAACCCGCGCCGCGGCTGATCGACGCCTTCCCCCGAACAACCAAGGAGTTTCACATGCACAAGAAGTCTGTTCTCGGCGCGGCGCTGGCCGCCACCCTGCTCGTGTTCGGCACGGCCGCCCAGGCGGCGCAGACCGGTCCCCGCCAGGACCTGGACCACGACGGCATCCAGAACCGCTATGACAAGGACCGCGACGGCGACGGCATCGCCAACAAGAGCGACCCGCAGCCCAACATCTGGAACAAGACCCGGCCGGCGCCGCACGCGCGCGACATGGACCACGACGGCATCGCCGACCGCAGCGACCGCGACCGTGACGGCGACGGCATCGCCAATGCGCGCGACGCCCATCCGGACCGCCCGGACGGCCGCCGCTATGCCCGCACCGGCCCGCGCGGCGACCTGGACCGCGACGGCATCCAGAACCGCTACGACAGGGACCGCGACGGCGACGGCATCGCCAACGCCCGCGACAGGCATCCCGACCGCTGGGACGCGCCGCGCGTGGCCAGCAAGTCGCGCGGCGACAAGGACCACGACGGCATCCAGAACCGCTACGACCGCGACCGTGACGGCGACGGCGTGGCGAACGCCCGCGACCACTTCCCGGACAACAAGAACCGGAGCTGATCGCCGTCATCCCCGCGCAGGCGGGGACCCAGGGCTTTCAGAGCTTTTCCGTCTCGCCCTGCCGCGGCTGCCACTTCATCAGCCGCCGCTCGATGGTCCCCACCAGGCCGTCGAGCGCCAGGGCGAAGGCGGTGAGCACCACGATGCCGGCGAAGACGGTGTTCACGTCGAACACCCCTTCGGCCTGCAGGATCAGGTAGCCCACGCCGCGCGCCGAGCCCAGGTATTCGCCGACCACCGCGCCGACGAAGGCCAGGCCCACCGAGGTGTGCAGGCTCGAGAACACCCAGCTCGTCGCGCTGGGCATGTAGACCGTGCGCAGCAGCTGCTTCTGGTTCGCGCCCAGCATGCGGGCGTTCGCCAGCACGACCGGGCTGACCTCGCGCACGCCCTGGTAGACGTTGAAGAACACGATGAAGAACACCAGCGTCACGGCCAGCGCGACCTTGCTCCAGATGCCCAGCCCGAACCACATCGCGAAGATCGGCGCGAGGATCACGCGCGGCATGGAGTTCGCGGCCTTGATGTACGGGTCGAGCAGCGCGCTGGCGAGCGGCGCGAGCGCCAGCCACAGCCCGACCGCCAGCCCCAGCACGGTGCCGATGCCGAAGGACAGCATGGTCTCCAGCAGCGTCACGCCCAGGTGGATGTAGACGTCGGCGCGGCCGGAGAGGCCTTCGGGGAACAGCGCGTTCGGCGCGACGTCCACGGGAACGAACCAGGACCAGACCCGGCCGGCCACCTTGATCGGCTCGCCGAGGAAGAAGGCCGTCTGCTCGTTGCGCGAGACCAGGTGCCAGCCCACCAGCAGCAGCACCAGCAGCACGATCTGCCAGGCGCGCAGGCTGCGATCGCTCGGTTGCCACTTCATCCGGCGGCCCTCTGCAGCTGCTGCGCGTAGCCCTTGAGCACCTCGTCGCGCAGCACGGCCCAGATCCGGCGGTGCAGCTCGACGAAGCGCGGGTCGTTGCGCACCTCCGCCACGTCGCGCGGACGCGGCAGGTCGATGGCGAACTCGCCGATCGGCCGCGTCGCCGGGCCCGCCGACAGCACGACGACGCGGTCGCTCATGGCGATCGCCTCATCGAGGTCGTGCGTGATGAACAGCACCGCCTTCCGCTTGGCCGCCCACAGCTCCAGCACCTCGTTCTCCATCAGCTGCCGCGTCTGCACGTCCAGCGCGCTGAAGGGTTCGTCCATGAGGATGATGTCGGGGTCGAGCGCCAGCACCTGCGCGAGCGCCGTGCGCTTGCGCATGCCGCCGGAGAGCTGGTGCGGGTAGCGGTCGCCGAAGCCGCCCAGCCCCACGCGCGACAGCCAGCCTTCGGCCTGCGCGCGTGCCTGCGCCTCGGGAACGCCGCGGTACTGCAGGCCCACCATCACGTTCTGCAGCGCGCTGCGCCAGGGCATCAGCGCCTCGGACTGGAACATGTAGCCCGCCCGGCGGTTGATGCCCACCAGGGGTTCGCCGAACACGCGCACCTGGCCGGACGATGCCTCCAGCAGGCCGGCGCCGATGTTCAGCAGCGTGGACTTGCCGCAGCCCGTGGGGCCCACCACCGACACGAATTCGCCGGCCCCCACCCGCAGCGTGGTGTGGGCGACGGCGGTGTAGCGCGCATCGCGCTCCTCGCGCGAGCGGAAGGTGACGGTGATGTCGTCGAGTTCGAGGGCGTGGGCGCCCTCCGCCCCGGCGTTCACGCCTTGTACTTCTCTTTGGCCCGGCGGGCGAACTCGTTGGTGTAGGTCTTGGCCAGGTCGATCTTCTCCGGCTTGATCGTCGGGATGAAGCTCGCCAGCGCGCGCAGCGCCGTCTTGGCGCCCTCGTCCGGCAAGATGCCGTCGAGCGCGATCGCTTCGCGCACCTTGTTGAAGGAGGCGAGGTACAGCGCGCGGTCGCCCAGCAGGTAGGTTTCCGGCACGGTCTTGATGATGTCGCTCGGGCCGGCCGTCTGCAGCCACTTCAGGCCGTGCACGATCGCGTTGGCCAGCGCCTGGCAGGTGTTCGGGTTGGCCTTGACGAAGTCCGAGTGCGTGTAGAAGCAGGCGGCGGGCATGGGGCCGCCGAAGACCTCCTGCGTGCCCTTGAGCGTGCGCGTGTCGCTGATGATGCGCACGTCGCCCTTCTGCTCCAGCATGGTCATCACCGGGTCGGTGTTGCTGATGGCATCGATCTGGCCGGAGCGCAGGGCCGCCAGCGCGGCGGCGGACACGCCCACGCCGACGTAGCTCACGTCGGTGGCCTTCAGGCCGGCGCGCGCCAGCACCAGGTTGGAGACCATGTTGGTGGACGAGCCCGGGGCCGAGACGCCGATCTTCTTGCCGCGCAGGTCCGCCAGGCCCTTGTAGCGGGGCATGGTCTTGGTGGACACGCCCACGGCGATCTGCGGCGCGCGTCCCATCAGGACGATCGACTGGATCGCCTGGTTCTTGGACTGCATGTTGATGGTGTGCTCGTACGCGCCGCTCACGACGTCGGCCGAGCCGCCGATCAGCGCCTGCAGCGCCTTGGAGCCGCCCGAGAAATCGGAGATCTCGACGTCCAGGCCCTCGGACTTGAAGTAGCCCAGCTGCTCGGAGATCGTGAGCGGCAGGTAGTAGAACGCCGCCTTGCCGCCGACGGCGATGGAGACCTTGCTCTTTTCCAGCTTGCCTTGCGCGCGGAGCGTTGGCACGGCCACGGTGGCGGCGGCGAGCGCGGCGAAGCGGCGCCGCGTGAGGGAAGTTGTCGTCATGGCGGACCTCTCTTTGGACTTTTTTTGGACTGCCGGGAGCTTAGCCACCGTGCTGCGACGCCGCATCGGGACGATCCCCCTGCGGGTTTCCACCGTAACACGGGGGCGGAGGCGTTCGCCTAGTGCCAGCCGCTGACGAAGATGGCGATGTTGACGAGGAAGGCGAGGCCCCAGATCGCCGAGCGCGTGGTGGGCAGCCCGGCGACGTACATGGCGATGTAGATGACGCGCAGCGTGACGAAGAGCACCGCCAGGATGTCCAGCCGCGTTTGCGGCGCGCCCAGCTGGGGCGCGATGATCACCGCGCCGATGAAGAAGGGCAGCGCCTCGAAGCTGTTGGCCTGCGCCGCGTTGGCGCGCGCCTGCCAGCCCTGCTGGCGCGCGAGCCAGCCGCGCGGGTCGGCGTTGTCGAAGCCGCCCTGGCTGCGCGGGCGGCCGAGGCCGCGGAACTTGGCGAGGTAGGCGCAGGCGTAAGGCAGCAGCGCCGCGATCAGCACGCACCAGTACGCCACCGTGAAGCGCGCGTAGTTCATTGGGTCCTCCTGTCCACCAGCGCGTGCGCGATGGTCCCCAGGTCCACGTATTCGAGTTCGCTGCCCGCCGGCACGCCGCGGGCGAGCCGCGTGACCTTGAGGCCCTTCTGCTTCAGCGCCTCGGCGATCACGTGCGCCGTGGCCTCGCCTTCGGCGGTGAAGTTGGTGGCGAGGATCACCTCCTGCACCTCGCCGTTGGTGGCGCGCGCGAACAGCTTGGCGAGGCCGATGTCCCTGGGGCCGATGCCGTCGAGCGGGCTGAGCTTTCCCATCAGCACGAAGTACAGGCCGTTGAAGGCCTGCGTGCGCTCCATGGCCGCCTGGTCGGCCGGCGTCTCGACGACGCACAGCTTGCTGCGGTCCCGCTGCGGGCTGCGGCACGTGGCGCAGACCTCGTCCTCGGTGAAGGTGTGGCACTCGCTGCAGTGGCGCACGCGGGTGGCCGCCTGCTCCAGCGCGCGCGCGAGCACGTGGGCGCCCTCGCGGTCGTGCTGCAGCAGGTGGAAGGCCATGCGCGAGGCGGACTTCACCCCCACGCCGGGGAGGCGCCGCAGGGCCTCGACCAGGGCCTGGAGGGAGGCTTCGGCCAAGGGCTCAGAAGGGCAGCTTCATGCCGGGGGGCAGGCCCGCGGTGAGCTTGCCCATCTTCTCCTGCGTGGTCTCTTCGGCCTTGCGCACGGCGGCGTTGAAGGCGGCGGCCACCAGGTCCTCCAGCATGTCCTTGTCGTCCCCGAGCAGCTCCGGGGCTATGGTGACGCGCTTGACGTCGTGCTTGCAGGTCATGACGACCTTCACCAGGCCGGCGCCCGACTCGCCGCTCACCTCGATCGTGGCCAGCTCTTCCTGCGCCTTCTTCAGGTTGTCCTGCATTGCCTGCGCCTGCTTCATCAGGCCGGCCAGCTGTCCCTTGTTGAACATGGTTGCTCTCTCTAGTGTTTGGCGATCGGTTTGATGCTGCCGGGAACGATTCTCGCCCCAAACTCGCGCTGCATCCGCTGCACGAAGGGGTCGTTGAGGATGATCTGCTCCGCCGCCTGCTGCCGCTGGGCCGCGGCGGCCGCGTTGCGGCGGGCGGGGCTGTCGGTGATGGGCCCGACCTCGACCGAAAGGTCCACCGCATGGCCGGCCGCCTGCAGCGCGGCGCGCAGCCGCTCGCGGCTCGCGGGCTGGTTCAGCGACTCGCGCTCGACGCGCAGCATCCAGTGGCCCTCGTCGCGGGCGACCAGCTGCGCCTGCAGCGCGAGCTCGCGCACGAGCGCGGTGATCGCTTCGCGCTCGACCAGCTGCTGCACGGTCGCCTGCCAGAAGTCGCCATCGGGCGTGGGGACGACCGTGGGCACGCCGGCGGGCGCTTCGCGCAAGGGTTCGGGCTGCACGCGCACGGGCACGCCCATGACGTCGCCGTTGGCGCGCGCGGGGGCGGCCTGGCGGGGCGGGGTTTGGCGGGGTTCGACCACCGGGAGGACGTGGCCGGGCGGGGCGGTGGGACGCGCCGGGGCGTTGCTGGGGTTCGCCTGCGGGCTCACCGCCAGCCTACGGGGGTCGGGTTGGGGGACGGGGTTGGCGGTGGGGTTCGCTTCGCTCACCGCCACCCTACGGGATGCGTCGGGGTGCGAGGTGGCGTTCGTGGTGGGGTTCGTGGGCTTCGTAGGGTGGGGTGACGCAGGAACCCCACCGCCGGCGGCACCCGCCGCCGTAGGCTGGTGGTGAGCCGCCAGGCGAACCCCAGCACCACCCCCGCCTTCATTCAAAGTTTTTTTTTCCTGCACCCCCGGCTTGAACGCCAGCAGCCGCAGCAACACCATGGTCAACCCGGCGTATTCGTCCGGCGCCAGCCCCAGCTCCGCCCGCCCGTGCAGGCAGATGCTGTAGAGAAGCTGCGTCTCGTCCGCCGGCATCAGCGCCGCCAGCCGCGCGATCGCCGCCGCCTCGTCGTCGCCCGGGTCCGCGCCCTGCGCCGCGTCGGGCACCGCCTGCAGCACCGCCATGCGCTGCAGCACCAGGCTCATCTCCTCCAGCGCCGCGCCGGCGCTCAGGCCGTGCAGGCGCAGCGCCTCGGAGGTCTCGACGACCGCCTTGCCGTCGCCCTGCGCCAGCGCCTCGACCAGGCGGAACACGTGGCTGCGGTCGACGCTGCCCAGCATCTGGCGCACGGCCGCTTCCTGCAGCTGGCCGCCGCCGAAGGCGATGGCCTGGTCGGTGAGCGACAGCGCGTCGCGCATGGAACCACGCGCGCCGCGCGCGAGCAGCCGCAGCGCCTGCGGATCGGCGGCCACGCCCTCGGCGTCGAGCACGTGCGCCAGGTGCGCCTGCACGGTCTCGGGCGCCATGGGCCGCAGGTTGAACTGCAGGCAGCGCGAAAGCACGGTCACCGGCACCTTCTGCGGATCGGTCGTCGCCAGCACGAACTTCAGGTACTCGGGCGGCTCCTCCAGCGTCTTCAGCATCGCGTTGAAGGCGTGGCCCGTGAGCATGTGCACTTCGTCGATCATGAAGACCTTGAAGCGACCCTGCACCGGCTTGTAGACCGCCTGCTCCAGCAGCGACTGCACTTCGTCGACGCCGCGGTTGGAGGCGGCGTCGAGCTCCGTGTAGTCCACGAAGCGGCCGCTGTCGATGTCGGTGCAGGCCTGGCAGACGCCGCAGGGCTCGGACGTGATGCCGCCCTGCCCGTCCGGGCCCTGGCAGTTCAGCGACTTGGCCAGGATCCGCGAGACCGTCGTCTTGCCGACGCCGCGCGTGCCGGTGAAGAGGTAGGCGTGGTGCAGCCGCTGCTGCTGCAGCGCATTCGTCAGCGCCTGCACCACGTGCTCCTGCCCCACCATCTGGCTGAAGGTCCGGGGCCGGTACTTCCGGGCGAGCACGAGGTACGACATATCCGCTCGATTCTAAGGTGGCGTCCGGCGAACTCGTCCGTGCACCTCGCCTACAATACGGGGTGACGGGCCTCCCCGCATGGTGAAGCGGCCAACCGGGTCAGGTGGGGAACCAAGCAGCCCTAACTGTGGAGCCAGTGCCGGGGGTAAGGCTCGTCAACTTCATTCATCGCGCGCCCGGCCCGATCTGTGGGGGATCGTGACCATCGGCATGGTCAAGCCGTCGCCCAGATCTTGAACTCCGTAGCGTTGGCGACCGGACGCACCTGCTGTTTTTCACGGCGCAATGAAACCAGGCCGTACCGCTCCATCGTCCTGAGCGTGCGAGAGAGGTTGCTCGGCTGCCGGCCCGTGACCTGTGCCAGCTCCGCCATGGACTGCGGCGCGGTCTCCTGGATCACCTTGAGCAAGGCGCGGTTCGAATCGCTCAGAACCTCTGCCACCGAGCGCATGGACGTGAACCAGATCTTGGGCTCGCCGGGCCTTGGCTTGTACTCACCCTTGGCAATGGCAATCGCCCGGGCCCGGATCTTGTCTTGCGGCATCACGCCGATCACGATGGTCTTCATGTCAACTTCCCTGCGTCGCAGAGGCAATCACCCTCCTGTTCGAGGATGCTTCCGTCCAGATCGAGGAGCGTTGCGATGGAGTGATCCGTTGGAATCAACGATCCGACCCTATCATCTGCTGATAAGAAATGGTACCAGCAAGCCCGCCGTGAGGCCAGGGTCCGCTACATTCGGAGACAATCAGGAGATGTGAGGCCATTCCGTAGCGCCTCCTTCCTCGATTTCCCCCCAAATGTGCAACCGCTACCGAGCGAGCAGCGTCGTGAGCATCCGGGACGTGTTCGGCTTCACCTACATCGAATCCGGGCCGCCCCTGCAGGAGCGCTACAAGACCACCGGCATCGGGCCGCTGCAGCCCGGCCCCTTCGTGCATCGCGGCGGGCTCGCCATCGGCCAGTGGGGCCTGACGCCGGACGGCAGCCCCACGCTGCAACCGAAGAACCAGCGCACCGGCCGCCCCCTCAGCACCAACAACGCCCGCTGGGACCCCGCGCGCATGCAGCCCGAGGCGCGCACCTTCCAGGGCCCATGGAGCCGCGGCCAGCGCTGCATCGTGCCCGTCGACGACTTCGACGAGCCGTATTGGGGCCATGGTGGCAGCAAGTGCATCTGGTGGCGCTTCCGGCGCGCGGACGGACAGCCGCTCGCGCTCGCGGGGCTCTGGAACGAATGGACGGACCCGCAGACCGGCGAGGTGGTCCCGAGCTACACCATGCTCACCATCAACTGCAACGCGCATCCCTTGCTGCGCCTGATGCACCGGCCCGACCTCGGGCCGGATGGCCGGCCGCTGCCCGACCCCCTGCAAGACAAGCGAACGGTGGTGGCCCTGGAGCGCGCGGACTGGGAGCGCTGGCTGCACGGCACGCCGGCGGAGGCCGCGGCCCTGGTCCGCCTGCCCGCCCGCGACCTGTACGCCCATGGCGCCTGCGATCCCGCGCAACAGGTTCCCCTGCCCGTCGCCTGAGAGGCCGCCCCACTGTGTGGGATTTGGCACGCATTCCCCATTCGGGCCATTCACAGGCGGGCCGCCGGTGCGCTACATTTGTACACAAACAGGGCAGAGAGGGTTTGGGGACCATTCCGTGAGCAAGGCGAAGCCGGCCCGCGTTCCGCTGCGCATCGACGATGTGCCGCAGGTGGACGTGGTCGAAAAGAACACCGATACGTCGTGGGCGTTGTTCCACGCGCTCCAGGGCCAGCAGCAGCGCGGCTTCGAGAAGACGCGCCCGACGAAGCTCGCCAGCGAGGCCGCGGCGCAGCCCGCCGCCGCCGAGGACCTCACCGTGGACGACGTGCTCGTGGAAGCGCGCCGCAACAACCGCGTCTGCCCCCTGCCCGCGATCTGGCAGCGCCTCTACGCCTACCTTCCCAACACCGGTCCGCACCTGGCCAAGGTGCCGGCCACGCACGCCGAGTGGGCGCAGGTGCCGCCGCTGCAGAAGCGCGCGCGCCTGCGCGAACACATCGAATGGGCCGCGAGCCAGGGCGTGCTGCGCCAGGTGTACGAGGCGCTGAAGAAGCTGCCCGAGAACCGCTGGCACCACATCGGCGAGTAGCCTTTCCGGCGCCCACGCGGTGCCCGCGCGACACGCCGCCTACGGCCCTGTCCGCCGCCTTCACCGGGCTGCCCGGCTTCCTTCTTACACGGCCCGGTCCCGGGCTCCCACAAACTTCCGCCTGCTGACGCGCCAGACTGCCTCGCATCTTGGGAGGTGAGCCATGGAGAAGGCCGCTGTCACCGGCAGGAAAGCCGGTTCTCGTCGGGAGTCCGCCCTGGGGCCGTGCACCGTCGCGGCCCTGGTGGCGTGCTTGTGCAGCCCGGCCGTGCAGGCGCAGGAAGACGCCTCGCCGCCTGCCGATGTCATCGTCGCGCAGGCCCGCACGGACGAGCCTGCGCTGCGGCTGGAGGTGCAGACCAGCACCCTGCCCCGCATGGACGCGCAGGACACGGGCTTCCAGGCCCCGCGCGTGGACCTGTCGCTGGTGCCGCGCAACGCGCTCGGCCTCGGTCCCGTGATCGGCGTGAGCGGCTTCTCGCAGAACCGGCAGCTGCCCGGACTGCAGCCGCAGCGCACCAGCATCGACCTCGGCCTGCGCTGGAGCCACCGCCTGGAAGGCCAGCGCCAGATCGACATCACGGCCTGGCGCCGCATGAACACCCCCGACGACGCCTACAGCCTGATCCAGATGCACGAGCCCGTGTACGGCGCGCGGGTCGAGATGAACCTGTCCGCCAAGGCCCCGCCCAAGCCCGGTTTCGCCTTCGACCGCGGCTTCATCGGCTTCCAGCTGGAAAGCGGCGCCCGCATCACGTTCAAGCGCAAGGACGGGCGGCCGATGATCTACTACCGCACGACCTTCTGAAGGTTCAGGGCAGCACCACCAGCGCGCCCTCCGCGGTGAGGAAGGCGGCGCGCACGGCACGGCCCGCATGCGCCGCGGCCACCGCCTCGCGATAACGCCGCATCTGCGCCAGCAGGTCGGCCCGCCGCTCCGGGTCCGGCGCCGACTTGTAATCGAGCACCCACCACTCGCCGCTGTCGCGGCGGCGCACCAGGCGGTCCAGCCGCAGCAGTTCGCCGCCGGCGTGCAGTTCCACCTCGTTGCCCTGCCAGTCCACCTGCGCCGGGTCCCAGGCCCAGGCGCCCTCGCCGTGCAGGATGCGCTGCGCCATCGCGGCGGCCTGCTGCGCCGCTTCGGCATCCAGCGCGAACAGGCGCTCCACTTCGCGCAATTGCGCCGCGCCCATCACCGCGCCCGGCCGCCACGTCTCCAGCAGCCGGTGCATGGCCTCGCCCAGGCGCGACTTGTCGCTGCCTTCGGGTTGCGCGGGCCGCAGCCACTCCATGCTGGCGGGCTGCGCGGCGCCGGGGACCACGCGCAGCGTGAAGCGCGCGGCGGCATCGGCGTCCCCGAAGGCCGCGGCCGGCTGCGGCGCCGAGAGCGGCGTGGCACAGGGCAGCAGCCGCTGCCACCAGCTGCCCGCGGCCGCGCTGGACGGCACCACCGAGGAGATCACCAGCCGGCGCTCGGCCCGCGTCATCGCGACGTACAGCGCGTTGAGCTCCTCGCGCGCGCGGGCGGCCTGCTCGATCGCCAGCGCCTCCGCGCTGCAGGCCGGCGGCCGCGTCTCGCTGGCGATGAAGGCGAAGCGCCAGGGATTGGGCGCCTCGCCGGGCCACTCGCACAGCGCGCCCATGGTCTCGGCGCGCGGCGGCGCGCCGTCGGTGTCGAGCAGCAGAACCACCGGCGCCTCCAGGCCCTTGGCGCCGTGCACGGTCAGCAGGCGCACCACGCCCTCGGCGGCGACGGCGGGACCGCGGATGCCGCCGGCCTTGAGCGCGCGCACGAAGGCATAGGGGGTGAGCCAGCGGCCGCCGCCGACCTGCAGCGCGGCGCCGAGCAGCGCCTGCAGGTTGGCCAGCACGCCGGCGCGCAGCGGCGCCGGCGCGTTGCGGGCGAAGCGCGCCAGCACGTCGCCATCGTCGTAGATCGCCTGCAGGGCGTCGTGCGGCGGCAGGGCCTGCAGCCAGCGCTGCCAGCGGCGCAGCGTCTGCGCGATGGCGGGCAGCGGCTCGGGCAGCCCGTCCTGCTGCAGCAGCTCGGACCAGGCGCGCGGCGGTCCTTCGGCGGCGGCGGCGCGGGCGCGCAGCGCGAGCGCCACCAGCGCATCGTCGCCGCAGCCGAACAGCGGCGACTTCAGCGCGCGCGCCAGCGAGAGGTCGTGGCCGGGCGAGACCAGCACGTCGAGCAAGGCGGCGATGTCCTGGATCTCCGGCGCCTCGCACAGGTCCGTCTTCTCCGGCTGCTGCGCCGGGATGTGCAGCGCGCGCAGCTCCTCTTCCATCGCGGCGAGCCGCTCGCGCTTGCGCGCCATCACCATCACGTCGCCGGGCCGCAGGCCGGCGCGCAGCTCCTGCGCGATCCAGGCGGCGGCCTGGCGGCACTCCAGCGTCACCAGCCGCTCCTCGGGCAGCTCGCGGGGCACCGTGAGGCTGTCGCGCCAGTCCAGCGGTTCGTCCTCCGCCTGCGCGGGCTTGTCCGGGCGCGGGATCGGCGGCAGCGCCAGCACGGCGCCCGCCGCCTCGGATTGCGTCGTGTGCGCGCGGAACCCGGTGTACAGGCCTTCCTGCTGCGCCGCCTGCATCACCGTGTTCACCGCCGCCAGCACGTCCGGCGCGTTGCGGTGCGTGTGGTCGCAGGCGAGGCGGTCGCCCCCGAGCTCCTGCGCGATGAACTCCTGCGCCGCCCGGAACACCTGCGGCTCGGCTCGGCGGAAGCGGTAGATGCTCTGCTTGGGATCGCCGACGATGAACACGCTGGGCCCGTCGCCGCCCGCGCCCGCATAGCTGGAGAGCCAGGCGTTCAGCGCCTGCCACTGCAGGGCATTGGTGTCCTGGAACTCGTCGATCAGCAGGTGGCGCACGCGCTGGTCCAGGCGCTCCTGCACCCAGCCGGCCAGCACCTCGTCGGACAGCAGCACGTGGGCCGTGCGCTCCACGTCGCTCATGTCCACCCAGCCCTGCTCGCGCTTGAGCGCGGCATACGACTCCAGCAGCCGGCGCGCCAGGCGCGCGATGCGCCGGTGGTGCAGCCAGGCCTCGTGCTGGTGGCTGGCGGCGCACAGGCGCTGCACCAGCTCCTGGGCGCCGCGCACGTCGTCGATGCCGGCGAGCTTGTCGTTGAACTTGCGCGGCGCCTGCTCCTTGGTCAGCAGCGCGGCGGCGACGCCGGCGAAGTCGCCGGCGGTGGTGGCCTGCTCCAGCTCGCGCCCCTTGGCCGAGAAGGTGGGCGCGGAGGCGCGGCCGAGCGCACGCGAGGCTTCGTACAGCGCGTTGCGCACCCACTCCTGCGCCAGCATCGCCTCGGGATGCTCGGCGCCCTGGAATTCCTCAAACAGCTCGCCGAAGGGCCGCACGGACTCGTCCACC
Organism: Ramlibacter sp. bp-362; assembly: GCF_054956735.1. NCBI lineage: Bacteria > Pseudomonadati > Pseudomonadota > Betaproteobacteria > Burkholderiales > Comamonadaceae > Ramlibacter > Ramlibacter sp. bp-362. Next base: position 144,548 of record NZ_JBUDXE010000010.1, on the reverse strand, counting down.
ACGCCGGCGGCGTCGGCCATCGCGAACTCCACGCGCTTGGCCAGCGCGGAGTCCAGCGCCTTCAGCGTGTTGAAGCGGCCGAAGGCGGCGACCGAGGCTTCGTAGTCGGCGCGCGCCTCGGGGTCGCGCTCCACGGCCGCATGGAAGCGGCGCCACACGCGCGCCACCGCTTCCTGGTCGTCCTCCAGCAATTCGAAGCGCGTCGGCAGGCCCAGCTGCTGCAGCACCGCCACCGGCGCGCCGCGCAGCAGCGCCGCGAACCAGCTGTGGAAGGTGCGGATCTGCACCGGCCGCCCGGCCGCCAGCAGTCGAGCGTACAGGCCGCGCAATGCCGCGCGGGTGGCGGCATCGGCCTGCGGCAGGCCGCGGGCACGCAGCTGCTCCGCGAGCACCTCGTCGGGCGCCTCGCTCCACTGGGCCAGCCAGTCCTGCAGGCGCTGGCGCATCTCGCCGGCCGCCTTGCGTGTGAAGGTGATCGCCAGGATCTCGTGCGGCTGCGCGCCGGCCACCAGCGCGCGCAGGATGCGCGACACCAGCATCCAGGTCTTGCCGGCGCCGGCGCAGGCTTCCACCGCCACGTGCCGCCGCGGGTCGCAGGCGATGGCATAGAACTGCTCGCGCGTGACGGCGCGGCCGTTGTGTTCGTAGGCGGGCTCAATCACTCCAGCCATCCTTGCGGCACAGGCCGCGCGCGGCGCAGAACTCGCAGGCCCGTCCCTCGCCGATCGCGGGCAGCTGCGCGCCCTGCGCGATGCGGCGCAGTTCCGCCTGCACGGCTTCCTGCAGCAGGTGCGCGGCCTGGGCGAGCGACGGGTGCTTCACCTCGGTGACCTCCCCGCGCTCGCTGATGTTGAGATAGGCGGCCTGCGGCTCGCGGCCAGGCAGCAGCGCCGCGTAGAAGGCCAGCTGCGTGTCTTCCAGCGGCGCGGCCATGCGCGCGCGCGTGGCCTGCACGCCCTCGGTCTTGTAGTCCATGACCAGCGTGCCGCCGCCGGACACCGCGTCGATGCGGTCGATGCGCCCTTCCAGCGTCAGGGTGCCGAGCTGCACCTTGTGCTCGCTCTCGGCCGCGGCGAAGCTCGCGCCCGCGGCCTCGTGCTTCTGCAGCCACTGCAGGTAGCCGTCGCGCAGCGCCGGCCAGCCCGCCGCGAAGGGCAGGAACTCGCCCTCGCCCAGGCGCTGCGCCTCCATGGCGTCGCGCGCGATCCCATCGAGCAGCGCCGTGCGTTCCGGCAGCGGCAGCGCGCCGCGTTCGGCGAGCGCCTCGTGGAAGGTCTTCAGCACGCCGTGCAGCCAGGTGCCGAAGTCGCGCTTGTCGACCTCGGCCTCGATCTCGTCGGCTTCCTTCAGGCCCAGCATGCGCAGGGCGAAGAAGCGATAGGGGCAGCGGCGCAGGTCCTCGTAGCTGCTGGCGGAGAGCTGCGTGGGCACGAGTCCGGCCGCGGCGATGGCGGGCGGCCGCACCGGTTGCGCCTCTTCCTCGCGCGGCGTGCGCGGGTCGTCTGCCAGCGGCGCGGCGCCTTCGAGGCGCAGCGCCTGCACCAGCGGGCTCGCCAGGCTGCGCTCGCCCGTGTCGTCGCTCGCGCGCCAGAGCACGTCGGCTTGCGGCGACTGCAAGGCGTAGTCCCACGCGGCGCGCTGGGCCGCCTCCAGTTCCTCGCGCGACGCGAGCCCCAGCAGCTTGCGCTGCGCCTGCGTCCAGCCGGCGGGCGGCTCGGGCGCCGCGGGCAGGCTGCGCTCGTCGCAACCGGGCAGCACGAGCGCCGCGAACGGATGGCCCAGCAACTGGCTGAGGGGCAGGACGACGACCGGCTCCTCGCCGGTGTGCGGCGGCACGAAGCTGGCGCTTTCCAGCACGTCGCTGGCCCAGGCCGTGAACTCGCGCAGGCCCAGGCGCCGCTGCGCCTCGCGCCAGCCCGCCCAGTCGGCGGCGGCCGCGGCATCCAGGTGCAGGGCTTCGATCGTCTTCAGGCCCGCCGCGTCGGCGCGCAGCGCTTCCCACTGGCCGCACTGCTGCAGCAGTTCGCGCACGGCGGCCAGCCACTCCAGCAGCGTGCGCGTCGCCTGCAGGCCGGCGCGCCAGGCGTCGACCTTCTGCACGGCGGCGCGCAGGCCTTCCGATTCGCCCCAGTCGCTTTCGCGCAGCCCGCGCCATTCGCGCTGGCCGGCGCGGCGCACCCGCCGCTCCATCGCCTGCACGGTGCCGGAGCCCAGCGCCGGCACGTTCTTCAGCCAGTCCAGCACGGCGTCGGCCGGGGCGTCCCAGGCGCAGGCGCGCAGGGCCGCCATCAGGTTGGCCGTGGCGCGCGTGGTGGAGAGCTTCCAGCCGGTCTCGTCGTGCACGGCCACACCGCGCGTGAACAGCAGCGCGCCGATGCGCCGCGTCAGCACGCGGTCGGTGGCGGCCAGGGCCACCGGCACCTGCTGCTGGCGCAGGCGCTCCAGGACGCAGGTGGCCGCGCGTTCCGCTTCCTCGCTGGCGTCCGCGGCCGCATGCAGCGCGATCGCGCCGCGCCGCGCCTGCACGGGCAGCGACAGCGTGAGCGCGCGGTCGCCCAGTTGCTGCGCCAGCGCGCGGGGCACGGCCTCTTCCTGGAATCCCCGCAGCACCACCAGCAGGTCCAGGTCCTGCGTCAGGCGGCCATCGAGCAGGGCATCGGTCGCGTAGCCCGAGGCCACGGCCCACTCGAAGGCGATGCGGGCGATGGCGGCCTCGGTGGCGAGCGCAGCGGCCTCCATCCCTTGCAGCAGCTGGGGGCGCAGCCGCGCGGCCCAGGCGGCGCGCTGGCCCGGCGGCACGGCGCGGGCCGCCTCGGCGGCCTGCCAGGCGGCGTCCACCAGCGTGCCCGCCAGGGCATCGGCCTGGGCGCGCAGCCCGCCCTGCTCGAGCCAGCCGCGCGCGGCCAGCAGGTCGCGGCCGATCTCGAAGGAGAGGTCCGCCTCGCCCGGCGCCCAGGCGAGCTGGCGTGCCCAGTTCATCGTGGTCTCGAACCGCGGCGCGAAGCCATCGGGCGCCAGCGCGGCCCAGGCACGGCGGGCCACGGGCATCAGCTGCGCGTAGGGCAGCAGCACGACGGTGCGTGCCGGATGCGCGCCGCGGGCGGCGATGGCCGCCCGCAGGGCTTGCATGAGTTCCTCCCAGTGCCGCGCCGCAGGATGGGAAATTGCTATCGCATCCATAGCATCGCGGGCCCGGACCGCACCCGGCGAGGGGTCATCGTTTCTGTCACAATGCCCTGACTGTAGCTGCTGCGGGGAGGCCCCCGCACCGAGAGGAAAACCATGGCTAGCGACCTGATCAAGCACATCTCCGACGCTTCCTTCGAATCCGACGTCCTGAAGGCCGAGACGCCGGTCCTGGTGGACTACTGGGCGGAGTGGTGCGGCCCGTGCAAGATGATCGCGCCCATCCTCGACGAGGTCTCCGAGACCTACAAGGGCAAGCTGCAGGTGGCCAAGATGAACGTCGACGACAACCGCGACATCCCCGCGAAGTTCGGCATCCGCGGCATCCCCACGCTGATGCTGTTCAAGGACGGCCAGCTCGCCGCCACCAAGGTGGGCGCCATGAGCAAGGCGCAGCTCACCGCGTTCATCGACCAGCAGCTCGCCTGAAGCCGGATACCGGACGCAAAGGTTTCGCGAAAGGAAGCCAAAAGGGAATCCTTTGTTGGATGTCTTTTGCGACCTTTGCGTATCCTTTGCGACCTTTGCGTCCTTGCCCCCGAATCCTGACCCCGATCCCGCGAAACCCCGCCGCCGCGGTTTTGCTGCATAATCCGCCCCATCACTGATCCGCCCACCCAGGCGGGCAGTTCGAGATCCGGTTCGCAGGGCAGCTCTCGCCCGGCAACGAACCTTCCCCCAAAGACCTTCAAGAACACTCCCCCGAAGGGTCCCCCATGCACCTGAACGAACTCAAGGCGCTGCACGTCTCCGAAATCCTCAAGCAGGCCGAAGAGCTCGAGATCGAGAACCCTGCCCGCATGCGCAAGCAGGAGCTGATGTTCGCGATCATCAAGAAGCGCGCCCGCGCCGGCGAACAGGTCTTCGCCGACGGCGTGCTGGAGATCCTGCCGGACGGCTTCGGCTTCCTGCGCAGCCCGGACACCAGCTACACCGCGAGCACCGACGACATCTACATCTCGCCCTCGCAGGTGCGCCGCTTCAACCTGCACACCGGCGACATGATCGAGGGCGAGGTCCGCACGCCCAAGGACGGCGAGCGCTACTTCGCGCTGACCAAGCTCGACAAGGTCAACGGCGACGCGCCCGAGGCCAACAAGCACAAGATCATGTTCGAGAACCTGACCCCGCTGTTCCCGCGGGAGCAGATGAAGCTCGAACGCGACAACCTGAAGGGCGACGAGAACATCACCGGGCGGATCATCGACATCATCGCGCCCATCGGCAAGGGCCAGCGCGCGCTGATCGTGGCGCCGCCCAAGAGCGGCAAGACGGTGATGATGCAGCACATCGCGCACGCCATCGCCGCCAACTTCCCGGACAGCTACATGATGGTGCTGCTGGTGGACGAGCGCCCCGAGGAAGTGACCGACATGCAGCGCTCGGTGAAGGCGGAGGTGATCGCCTCCACCTTCGACGAGCCGGCCGCCCGCCACGTGCACGTCGCCGAGATGGTGATCGAGCGCGCCAAGCGCCTGGTCGAACTGAAGAAGGACGTGGTGATCCTGCTGGACTCGATCACCCGCCTGGCCCGCGCCTACAACAACGTCGTGCCCTCCTCGGGCAAGGTGCTCACCGGCGGCGTGGACGCCAACGCGCTGCAGCGGCCCAAGCGCTTCCTGGGCGCCGCGCGCAACGTGGAGGAAGGCGGCTCGCTGACCATCATCGCCACCGCGCTGATCGACACCGGCTCGCGCATGGACGAAGTGATCTTCGAGGAGTTCAAGGGCACCGGCAACTGCGAACTGCACCTGGACCGCCGCCTCTACGAGAAGCGCGTGTTCCCCTCGATCCAGCTGAACCGCTCGGGCACCCGCCGCGAGGAGCTGCTGCTGGCCCCCGAGATCCTGCAGAAGACCCGCATCCTGCGCCAGTTCATGTACAACATGGACGAGATCGAGGCGATGGAGATGGTCCTGAAGTCCATGAAGGCCACCAAGACCAACGTGGAGTTCTTCGACATGATGCGGCGCGGCGGCTGAGATCGACGGGGCTGGCTCGCCGAGATGAAGAACGCAGAGGACGCAAAGGTCACGCAGAGGACGCAGAGAAGACAGGAATCTGGCTGTTCTTTGCGTCCTCTGCGAAACCTCTGCGTCCTCTGCGTTCTGAATCCGACCTAAGCACTACCCCCGCCCGGCAGCTATAATGGCGGGCTTCCCGGAAAGTACGCCAGAACGCCTGGCGCGGCTGCCGCAACCTGACGAGGACACCATGAAAGAAGGCATCCACCCCAACTACCGCGAAGTCTGCTTCGTGGACCTGTCCAACGGCTTCAAGTTCGTCACGCGTTCCTGCGCGGCGACCCGCGAGACGGTGAAGATGGACGACGGCCGCGAGCTGCCGCTGTTCAAGCTGGACACCTCCAGCGAGTCGCACCCGTTCTACACGGGCACCCAGAAGTCGGTGAACGACATGGGCGGCCGCGTCGACAAGTTCTTCAAGAAGTTCGGCAAGCCCGCCGGCAAGTAAGAAGAACCGGTCAACCCAGGACAAAGGCAGCGCAGGCTGCCTTTTTTCTTGGTGCCGTCGAATCTGACACACTCCCGCGCGTGAACCAGCCGACCCCCGCGATCGTGGCCCAGAGCGCCGTGCGGCGCCTGCCGCGCCTCGCGCTGCTGCTCCTGTGCGCGGCCTACGTCCTGGCCGGCTTCGTGGGCCGCGCCCCGTGGAAGAACGCGGACATCATGGCGCTGGGCTACATGAACGAGCTGGCCCTGGGCCATTCGGCCTGGCTGCGCCCCGAAGTGCTCGGCCAGCCGCCGGAGTTCGAGGCCCTGCTGCCCTACTGGATGGGCGCCTGGGCGATGCGGCTCGCGCCGGCATGGATGCCGCCCGACTTCGCCGCCCGCATCCCCTTCATCGCGCTGCTGGTGCTGAGCCTGGTGGCCGCCTGGTACGGCGTGTACTACCTCGCGCGCACGCCGGGCGCGCAGCCCGTGCCCTTCGCGTTCGGCGGCGAGGCGCACCCGTCCGACTACGCCCGCGCCATCGCCGACGGCGGCCTGCTGGCCCTGATTGCCTGCCTGGGCCTGATGCAGCTGTCGCACGAGACGACGCCGGCCCTCGCGCAGCTGGGATTCACGGCGCTGACCTTCTTCGGCCTGGCGGCGCTGCCCTACCGGCTCGCCCTGCCCACGCTGTGCCTCGCCGGGGGCCTGGTGGGGCTGGGCCTCAGCGGCGCGCCCGCCATGGCGGCGCTGTTCGCCGCGGGCGGCGTGGTGCTGCACCTCGGCGACGGACCGGACGACGGCCTGCCCCAGGCACGCGGCGGCCCGGGCGCGGCGATCATCGTCGGCGTGGCGCTGGCGGCCGCCGGCATCGCCGCGGGCCTGCACATGTGGGAATGGCGCCTGGGCACGGGGCCCTTCGGCGCGCAGCGCGAATGGCGCTCCATCGCCCGCCTGCTGGTGTGGTTCACCTGGCCCGCCTGGCCGCTGGCGCTGTGGACGGTGTGGCGCTGGCGCCGCCAGCTGGGACGTCGCCACGTGGCCCTGCCGCTGTGGTTCACGGTGGTGGGCGTGCTCACCGCTGTCCTTTCGCCCAACCCCGACCGCGCGCTGCTGCTGAGCCTGCCGGCCCTGGCGACGCTCGCGGCCTTCGCGCTGCCCACGCTGGGGCGCAGCCTCTCCGCGCTGATCGACTGGTTCACGCTGCTGTTCTTCAGCAGCTGCGCGCTGGTGATCTGGGTGATCTGGATCTCGCTGCAGACCGGCGTGCCGGCCAAGCCCGCCGCCAACGTGGCCAAGCTGGCGCCCGGCTTCGTCCCGAGCTTCTCGTTGCTGCCCTTCCTCGTGGCGCTCGCCGCCACCGTCGCCTGGGTGGCGCTGGTGCGCTGGCGCACCATGCGGAACCGCCAGGCGATCTGGAAGAGCGTGGTGCTGCCGGCCGGCGGCGCCGCCCTCGGCTGGCTGCTGGTGATGACGCTGTGGCTGCCGGTGCTCGATTACGCGCGCAGCTACACCGCGGTGGTGCAGCGGCTCGTGCCGCACATCGACAAGCCCGGCTGCGTCGAGGTGTTCGGCCTCACGCGCCCGCAGATCGCCGCGCTGCGCTTCCACGGCCGCCTGGACCTGCGCATCGCCACCGCGCCCAGCGCCTGCCCCTGGCTCGTGGCCGCCGCGGACCTGGAGCAGTCGGTGCCCATGGCCTTCGACGCGCGCCGCTGGAAGCTGGTGGCCAAGATCCCGCGGCCGACCGACGCGCGCGAGAACCTGCTGCTGTACCAGAAGAAGCCTTGAGCGAACGCGGCATCATCGCGCGCCACGCCGGCACCGTGCTGGCCGGCCAGCTGGCCACGATGGCCTTCGGCGTGACGGACACGATCGTGGCGGGGCGCTATTCGCAGCAGGCGCTGGCGGCGCTGTCGGTGGGCGCCGCCGTCTACATCACCGTCTTCGTCGCGCTGATGGGCGTGCTGCAGGCCCTGCTGCCGGTCTGGGCGGAACTGCACGGCGCGCGGCGCCACGTGGACGTCGGCCGCTCGGTGCGCCAGGCGCTGTACCTCGCCTTCATGGCGACGCTGGCCGGCGTGCTGGGCCTGCTGTTCCCCGACCCGCTGCTGCAGGGAACCGAGGTCCCGGCGGCGCTGCAGCAGGCGGTGCGCGAATACCTCGCGGTGCTCGCGCTGGCGCTGCCGCCGGCGCTGCTGTTCCGCATGTACAGCACCCTCAACCAGGGCCTGGGCAAGCCGCAGCTGGTGACCTGGCTGCAGCTCGCCTCGCTCGTGGTGAAGGTGCCGCTGACGATCTGGTTCGCGTTCGGCGGCGCCGGCGTGCCGGCGATGGGCGTGGTCGGCTGCGCCTGGGCGACGGTGGTCGTGAACTGGCTGTTCCTGGGCGTCGCGGCCTGGCTGGTGCGCACCGATCCGCTGTACCGGCCCTACGCGATCTGGCGGCCGCTGGAAGCGCCGCACTGGCCGACCATCCTGGAGTTCGCGCGCCTGGGCGTGCCGGCGGCGCTGGCGATCACGGTGGAAGTCACCTCGTTCACGCTCATGTCGCTGTTCATCGCGCGGCAGGGCACGCTGGCCGCCGCCGCGCACCAGATCGCGGCGAACCTCGCCGCCGTGATGTACATGGTGCCCCTCTCGATCGCGATCGCCACCAGCGCTCGCGTGAGCTTCTGGCTGGGCGCGGGCGATCCGGCGCGGGCCCGCGGCAGCATCCGCACCGGCTTCCGCATGGGCTTCTCGCTGGCGATCCTGATGGCCGCGACCATGCTCGCGGCGCGCGGCGGCATCGCCTCGCTCTACTCCGCCGACGCGCAGGTCGCCGCCGTCGCCTCCGGCCTGCTGGCCCTGGTGGCGGCCTACCACCTGGGCGACGCGACGCAGGCGCTGTCGGTGTTCGTGCTGCGCTCCTACCGCGTCACGATCGCGCCGCTGGTGGCCTATTGCGTCCTTCTGTGGGGCATCGGCGTGCTGGGCGGCTACCTGCTCGCCTACCGCGGCATCGGCGCCTGGCCGGCCCTGCACACGCCGGCGGCGTTCTGGATCGCGAGCAGCTTCGCCCTGGCGCTGCTCGCGCTCATCCTGCCGCTGATCGTGTGGCGCTCGGTGCGGCGCTACCGGCCGGCGTGAGCGGACGCACCCGCGCGGCCGGCAGCACGATGGTGAAGGTCGAGCCCGCGCCCGGCGTGCTCGCGATCCGCAGCTCGCCGCCATGGCGCTGCACCACGTGCTTGGTGATCGCCAGCCCCAGGCCGGTGCCGCCGCTCTCGCGCGAGCGGCTGCGGTCGATGCGGTAGAAGCGCTCCGACAGCCGCGGCAGGTGCTCGGGGGCGATCCCCGGCCCGCTGTCCTGCACCGCGATCTCGAGCGCGCCGCCGGCCGCCTGCGCGCGCACCTCCACGCTGCCGCCGTCGGGCGTGTAGCGCACGGCGTTGCCCACCAGGTTGGACAGCGCGCTCTGCAGCTCGCCGGCCGCGCCCGCGACCTCCAGCGGCCCGGCCTGCGTGAAGCGCAGACGCAGGTCCTTGCCCGCGGCGCGCGCCAGCGCGATGGCCTCCTGCTCGCCCTGCGCCATCAGGCTCGCGAGCGGCGTCCACTCCTGCGCGCCCGGCGGCGGGCTGCCTTCCAGGCGCGAGAGCGTCAGCAGGTCCTCCACCAGGGCCTGCATGCGCTTCGCCTGCTGGCCCATCATGGCGAGGTAGCGGGACTGCTCCTCCTTCGTGAGATCCAGCGACTGCAACGTCTCGACGAAACCGGCCAGCACGGTGAGCGGCGTGCGCACCTCGTGCGAGACGTTGGCCACGAAGTCGCGCCGCATCGCCTCGGCCTGCTCCAGCGCCGTGATGTCGCGCGACAGCAGCAGCCGCCGGCCCTCGCCATACGGATGGATGTGCAGCGCCAGCTTGCGCGGCCGCGCTGGCGTGCTGGCCGGCGCCTCGATCGCGACGTCCTGCCCGTAGCGACCCGCGTGGTAGAAGGCCGCGAAGCCGGGGTCGCGCACCAGGTTGACCACGTGCTGCTGCAGGTCGCGCACGGGGTCCAGCCCCAGGTGGCCGGCTGCCGTCTCGTTGCACCACTCGATGCGGCCCTGCGAGTCCAGCAGCACCACGCCGTTGGGCGAGTGGCGGATCGCGTCGAGGAAGGCTTCCAGCCGGTGCCCGGCGTCCTCCGCGCGCTGCTCGCGCTGCGCGATCGCGCGCCGGGCCCGCTCGGCCGCCTCGCCCCAGGCGCCCTGCAGCGCCGGCGCGCCGCGCAACTGGCCGGAGCGCAGCCAACGGAGCACCCGCTCGGCCTGCGCGGCGTCCATCACGAACCACAGCAGCGCCCCGGCCGCGATACCCGCGGCGAGCCCCGGCAGGCGTTCCAGCAGCCAGCCGGCGAGCGCCCCGGCGGCCAGGCAGCAGGCGAACAGCACGAAGCGCGCCGTCATCGCGTGGGCTGCGCGGTGATGCGGTAGCCGGCGCCGCGCACCGTCTCCACCAGCACGCCGGCGGCGCCCAGCGCCTCGCGCAGGCGCTTGACGTGCACGTCCACCGTGCGCTCCTCGAGGAACACGTGGTCGCCCCAGACGCGATCGAGCAGCTGCTGGCGGCTGTGCACCCGCTCCGGATGCTTCATCAGGAAGTGCAGCAGGCGGAATTCGGTCGGGCCGACCTTCAGCGGCTGGCCCTGCCAGCTCACGCGGTGGGCCGCGGCGTCGAGCGTGAGGCCGCCCAGGGTGACGCTCTCGTCGGTCTTCTCGGGCGCGCGCCGGCGCAGCACGGCGCGGATGCGCGCGAGCAGCTCCTGCGTGGAGAACGGCTTGGTGATGTAGTCGTCGGCGCCGGCGTCCAGCCCGGCCACCTTGTCGGGCTCGTCGCCGCGCGCGGTCAGCATCAGGATGGGGATCGCCCGGGTGCGGGCGTCGCCACGCCAGCGCCGGGCGAGCTCCAGGCCGCTCTGCCCCGGCAGCATCCAGTCCAGCAGGATCGCGTCGGGCAGCACGGCATCGACTTCGCGCTGCGCCGCGGCCGCATCCTCCGCCCACACGGGCGACAGCCCGTTGTGGCGCAGGTTCACCGCCACCAGTTCGGCGATGTCCGCCTCGTCCTCGACGATGAGGATGCGGGGCTGCTGCTTCATTCCTGTCCCTGGCGGATCGCCGACTCGATGTGTTCCATGGGGCTGTGGCGCACGTCGGCGCCCTCGACCACGTAGATGATGAATTCTCCGATGTTCTTGGCGTGGTCGCCGATCCGTTCGATCGCCTTGGCCACGAACAGCAGGTCCAGGCCGCTGGAGATGGTGCGGGGGTCTTCCATCATGTAGGTGATGAGCTTGCGCACGAAGCCGTCGAACTCGTCGTCCAGGAGGTGGTCCTCCTTCATGATGGCCACGGCCGCCACGGTATCCAGCCGCGCGAAGGCGTCCAGCACCTTGCGCAGCTGACCCGAGGCGAGGTCCGCCGCCTTGCGCAGCTCGCCGGCCGGGAGCGCCCGCGCGGCGCCGCCCTTTTCCAGCATCGACAGCACCATGCGGGCGATCCGCCGGGCCTCGTCGCCCACGCGCTCCAGGTTGGCCGTGGTCTTGGAGATGGCCATCAGCAGCCGCAGGTCGCGCGCCGTGGGCTGGCGCCGCGCGATCACGGTGGACAGCTCGCGGTCGATGTCCACCTCCATCTGGTTCACGCGGTCCTCGGTGGCGATCACCTGGCGCGCGATGTCGGCGTCGAAGGCGCCCAGCGCCTGGATCGCCTGCCGGATCTGCGATTCGGCCAGGCCGCCGAGCTCCATCACGCGCGAGGACAGCGCGGCGAGCTCGCTGTCGAACTGGGTGGAAAGGTGCTTCTCCGTCATGGGGCCTCCCTCAGCCGAAACGGCCGGTGATGTAGTCCTCGGTCTCCTGGCGCCGCGGCTTGAAGAAGATCTGCTCGGTCTCGCCCACTTCGACCAGGTCGCCCAGGTACATGTAGGCGGTGACGTCGGACACGCGCGCGGCCTGCTGCATGTTGTGCGTGACGATCACGACGGTGTAGTCCTTCTTCAGCTCCACGATCAGCTCCTCGATCCTGGCGGTGGAGATCGGGTCCAGCGCGGAACAGGGTTCGTCCAGCAGCAGCACCTCCGGCTTGATGGCGATGCCGCGCGCGATGCACAGGCGCTGCTGCTGCCCGCCGGAGAGGCTGGCGCCGCTCTGTTGCAGCTTGTCCTTCACCTCCTCCCACAGCGCCGCCTTGCGCAGCGCCCACTCGACGCGGTCGTCCATGTCGGCCGCGCCGAGGTGCTCGAACAGGCGCACGCCGAAGGCGATGTTCTCGTAGATCGACATCGGGAAGGGCGTGGGCTTCTGGAACACCATGCCCACCTTGGCGCGCAGCAGCGCCACGTCCTTGCGCGAGGCCAGCAGGTCCTCGCCGTCCAGCAGGATGCGGCCCTCGGCGCGCTGGTCCGGGTAGAGCTCGTACATGCGGTTGAAGGTGCGCAGCAGCGTCGACTTGCCGCAGCCGGACGGCCCGATGAAGGCGGTCACCTTGTGCTCGGGGATGTCGAGGTCGATGTGCTTCAGCGCCTTGAACGCGCCGTAGTAGAAGTCCAGGCCGCGCACGGCGATCTTGGCGGGGGCGGGGGTTGCATCCATGGTGGTTCAGGTCCGGCTGCGCGTGAGCACGCGCGCCAGGATGTTGAGGCCGAGCACGGCCAGGGTGATGAGGAACACGGCGGCCCAGGCGAGCTGCTGCCAGTTCTCGTAGGGGCTCATGGCGAACTTGAAGATCGTGACCGGCAGGCTGGCCATGGGTTCGGCCGGGTCGGAGGTGAAGAACTGGTTGTTCAGCGCCGTGAACAGCAGCGGCGCCGTCTCCCCGGCGATCCGGGCGACGGCCAGCAGCACGCCGGTGACGACGCCCGCGCGGGCCGCCCGCAGCGTGATCTTCAGGATCACCTTCCACTTCGGTGCGCCCAGCGCGTAGGCGGCCTCGCGCAGGCCTTGCGGCACCAGCAGCAGCATGTTCTCGGTGGTGCGGATCACGATGGGGACGACGATCAGCGCCAGCGCGATCGCGCCGGCCCAGCCGGAGAAGTGCTGGAAGCGCGCCACGACGACGGCGTAGACGAACAGGCCGATCACGATGGAGGGCGCCGACAGCAGGATGTCGTTGACGAAGCGGGTGGCGTTTCCGAGCCAGCCCTTGGGGTCGTATTCGGCGAGGTGGATGCCGGCCATGATGCCGACCGGCGTGCCGGCGAAGGTGGCCAGCAGCACCATCACCAGCGAGCCCCAGATCGCGTTGAGGAGGCCGCCCGCCTCGTTCGGCGGCGGCGTCATCTGGCTGAGCGTGGACCAGGCCATGCCGCCCAGGCCCAGGCGCACCGTCTCCCACAGGATCCAGACCAGCCAGAACACGCCGAAGGCCATGGCGGCCAGCGACAGGGCCAGCGCCACCCGGTTGGTGCGCTGGCGCCGGCGGTAGCGGCGCTCGCGCTCCTGCGTCATGCGCGCACCCCCTCGTTGCGGCGCAGGCGCGCCAGCAGCAGCTTGGACAGGGACAGCACGACGAAGGTGATGAAGAACAGCACCAGGCCCAGGTAGATCAGCGCCGCCTGGTGCACGCCCTCGCCCGCCTCGGCGAACTCGTTGGCGAGCGCCGACGTGATGCTGTTGGCCGGCGCGAACAGGCTCAGCGTGTCGAGCTGGTTGAAGTTGCCGATGACGAAGGTCACCGCCATGGTCTCGCCGAGCGCGCGGCCCAGGCCCAGCATGATCCCGCCGATCACGCCGCCCTTGGTATAGGGCAGCACCACCTTGTACACGACTTCCCAGGTGGTGGAGCCGAGCGCGTAGGCCGACTCCTTGAGCATGGGCGGCGTCACCTCGAACACGTCGCGCATGACGGCGGCGATGAAGGGGATGATCATGATGGCCAGGATGATCCCGGCCGACAGCAGGCCGATGCCCACCGGCGGGCCGGAGAACAGCGCACCCAGGATGGGCACGTCGGCGAAGGCGGACTGCAGCGGCTGCTGCACCCAGGTGGCCAGCAGGGGCCCGAACACCAGCAGGCCCCACATGCCGTAGACGATGGAGGGCACGGCGGCCAGCAGCTCGATCGCCGTACCCAGCGGCCGCCGCAGCCAGGCCGGCGACAGCTCCGTGAGGAACAGCGCGATCCCGAAGCTGACCGGCACGGCGATGAGGAGCGCGATCAGCGAGGTGGCCAGCGTGCCGTAGATCATCACGGCCCCGCCGAACTCCTCGCTCACCGGGTCCCACACGCCGCTGGCGAGGAAGGCGAGGCCGTAGCGCTCGATCGCCGGCCAGGCGCCGATCGCGAGCGACACCAGGATGCCGGCGAGCAGCCCCAGCGTCAGCAGCGCGGCGGCGCGGGCGGCGCCGGCGAACAGGCGATCCGGAAGCGCGCGCAGGATCACTGTGCCAGGCCGGCCCAGAGCTGGCGGACTTGCGCCTTCACCGCGGCGGGCATGGGCACGTAGTCCAGCGCGCCGGCGGTGGCGTCGCCGTTCCTGTAGGCCCAGTCGAAGAACTTCAGGGCGGCGGCAGCCTGCGCGGGCTTGCGCGGCTCCTTGCGCATCAGGATGAAGGTGGCGCCCGTGATCGGCCAGGCCTGCGCGCCCGGCTGGTTGGTGAGGACCTGGTGGAAGCTCTTGCTCCAGTCGGCCTTCGCGGCAGCGGCCTTGAACGCGGTGTCGTCAGGCGCCACCACCTTGCCTTCGGCGTTCTGCATCAGGGCGTAGCTCATCCTGTTCTGCTTCACGTAGGCGTACTCGACGTAGCCGATCGCGTTGGGCAGGCGGCCGACGAAGGCGGCCACGCCCTCGTTGCCCTTGCCGCCGGCGCCCACGGGCCAGTTCACCGCGGTCCCCTCGCCCACCTTGGCCTTCCACTCCGCGTTCACCTTCGACAGGTAGTTGGTGAAGAGGAAGGTGGTCCCCGAGCCGTCGGCGCGGCGCACCGGCGCGATCGCGGCGTCGGGCAGCTTCAGGCCCGGGTTGAGCGCCGTGATCGCGGGGTCGCTCCACTTCCTGATCTTGCCCAGGTAGATGTCGCCCAGCACCTGGCCGCTGAGGCGCAGCTGGCCCGGGGCGATGCCCTGGATGTTGACCACGGGGATCACGCCGCCGATGACGGTGGGGAACTGCACCAGGCCCTTCTTCGCCAGGTTCTCGTCCGCGAGCGGCATGTCGCTGGCGCCGAAGTCCACCGTGCCGGCGTCGATCTGCCTGATGCCGGCGCCGGAACCGACCGACTGGTAGTTCACCTTGGCGCCCGTGGCCTTGTGGTAGTCGGCGGCCCACTTCGCGTACAGCGGGGCCGGGAAGCTGGCGCCGGCGCCGGTGACGTCCTGGGCGGCGGCGGAACAGGCCAGCGCCGACAGGGCGATGGCGGCCAGGGGAAAGCGGAGATTCATGCGCACCTCGTTCGTGGAAGGGATGCGCAGGACTCTAGGGAGCGTGCGTGACAGCTCCGTGACACCCGCTTGCGCGGCTCGGCGACGGGAAGGCTAGAACCGCACGCCCGCCGAGAACCGCAGGCGGTCGCCCGCCCCCGGCGCGCGCAGCGGCTGGTCGTAGGCGAACCGCAGCCAGGTGCGCTGCCAGTCGTAGCGCACCGCCAGCCCCAGGCGCTCCTGCCCGAGCTGGCGCGTCACGTGCATGGACAGCGCGTCGCCGCGGGGGAAGCGGTAGCCGCCGCCGACGCTCAGCACCTCGTAGTCCAGGCTGCGGCCGATGCCGCCGCGGGCGAACCACTTCTCGCCCGCTTCCAGCGACAGGCCGCTGCCCGTGCCGGAGCCGGAGGCGGCCAGCCGCAGCGGGCCCCAGGAAGCCAGCGCCACGCCGGGCGAGATCTCGGGTTCGGCCAGCCATGCCGGCGTGGTCAGCGCGTAGTCGGGCGACAGCACCTGCGCCGCGGCCGGCGCGGCGCCGGCCACGAGCGCGCCGGCCAGCAGGCAGGCGGCGAGACGGGAGGTGGCGGTGCGGCGCATGAACCCAATGTAGACGGACGCCCGCGCCGCCGCACAGTCACGGATTTCCTATGTGGCGATGCTGCGACGGGCGGGCGCCGTTTGCCGCCGTACGGGCGCCCCATTTGGTGTGATTTACACCAAATGGATTCAGCCGGCGCGCACCGCCTGCGCCAGCCGTTCGGCGCCGCGCTGCGCCACCTGCGCATCGCTCGCCTCCACCATCACGCGAAGCACGGGCTCGGTGCCGCTCGCGCGGATCAGGACGCGGCCGGAGCCATCGAGCTCCTGTTGCAGTTGCTCGCATTCGGACGACAGGCGGTCGTTCTTCTTCCAGTCCTGGCCGGGCGCGAGCCGCACGTTGATCAGGGTCTGCGGGAACAGCCGCACGTCGGCCAGCAGGTCCGCCAGCGGCTTGCCGCTGCGGGCGCAGGCCTTGAGCACCTGCAGCGCGCTGATCAGGCCGTCGCCGGTGGTGTGCTGGTCCAGGCACAGGAGGTGGCCCGAGCCCTCCCCGCCCAGCAGCCAGCCGCGCTTCTCCAGTTCCTCCAGCACGTAGCGGTCGCCGACCTTGGCCCGCACGAACTCCACGTCGTGCGCCTTCAGGGCGAGTTCCACCGCCATGTTGGTCATGAGCGTGCCGACGGCGCCGGGCACGCGCTGGCCCTGCTGCAGCCGGTCCATGACCATCAGGTACAGCAGCTCGTCGCCGTTGAAGAGGCGGCCGGCGGCGTCCACCATCTGCAGGCGGTCGGCATCGCCATCGAGGGCGATGCCGAAGTCGGCGTGGTTGGCCTTGACGGCGCTCACCAGCGCCTCCGGGTGCGTGGCGCCGACCTTGTCGTTGATGTTCAGGCCGTCGGGGGCGCAGCCGATGCAGAAGACCTCGGCGCCCAGCTCGTGGAACACCTTGGGGGCGATGTGGTAGGCCGCGCCGTGCGCCGCGTCGACGGCGATCTTCATGCCCTTCAGCGTGAGCTCGTGCGCGAAGGTGCTCTTGCAGAACTCAATGTAGCGGCCGGCCGCGTCGTCCAGGCGGCGGGTCTTGCCCAGCGTGGCCGAGTCGGCCCACTGCGGCGGCTCCTGCAGGGCCCGCTCGACGTCGACCTCCCACTCGTCGGGCAGCTTGGTGCCCTGGGCGCTGAAGAACTTGATGCCGTTGTCGGCGTACGGGTTGTGGCTGGCGCTGATCACCACGCCCAGGCTGGCGCGCTGCGCGCGCGTGAGGTAGGCGACGCCGGGCGTGGGCAGCGGCCCCAGCAGCACGACGTCGACGCCGGCGGAGTTGAAGCCGGACTCCAGCGCGCTTTCCAGCATGTAGCCGGAGATGCGCGTGTCCTTGCCGATCAGCACCGTGGGGCGCTCCTCGCTGCGCTTGAGGACGCGGCCCACCGCGTGCGCGAGGCGCAGCACGAAGTCGGGCGTGATGGGCGCCTCGCCGACGGTGCCACGGATGCCGTCGGTGCCGAAATAGGTTCTGCTCATGTCTTGTTTCCTGCCTGGCCTGCCGCGGCCGCCTGCATCGCGCTCCATACCTTGAGCGCCGCCACCGTTTCCCTGACGTCGTGCACCCGCACGATCGCCGCCCCCCGCTCCACCGCCAGCAGCGCCGCCGCCACGCTGGGCACGACGCGCTGGTGCACCGGCGCGCCGGTGACCGTGCCGAGCGAGGACTTGCGCGACCAGCCCGCCAGCAGCGGATAGCCGTCGTGCAGCAGTTCCCGCTGGCGCGCCAGCAGGGCGAAATTCTGCTCCACCGTCTTGCCGAAGCCGATGCCCGGGTCCCAGGCGATGCGCGCCACCGACACGCCGCGCTGGCGCAAGGCCTCGCTGCGGTCGTGCAGGAAGTCGCGCACCTGCGGCACGGGGTCGCCCTGCATCGGCGCCTGCTGCATGGTCTGCGGGTCGCCGTGCATGTGCATCAGGCAGACGCCGCAGGACGGGTGGGCCGCCACCACGTCGAGCGCGCCCGGCTCCTGCAGGGCGCGGATGTCGTTGACGATGTCGGCGCCGAGGTCCAGCGCGTCGCGCATCAGTTCGGTCTTGTAGCTGTCCACCGAGATCGGCACGCCGAAGCGCACCGCCTCGCGCAGCACGGGCAGGACGCGGGCCCGCTCCTCGTCCAGCGACACGGGCGCGATGCCCGGCCGGCTCGACTCGCCGCCGAGGTCCAGGATGTCCGCGCCGTCGCGGAGCAGCTGTTCGCAGTGTTCGAGCGCCGTGCGCGTGCTCACGAACCGCCCGCCATCCGAGAACGAATCGGGCGTCACGTTGACGATCCCCATCACCTGCGGACGGTCGAGCGGGATCGCGTAGCGCGCGGTCTGCCAGAGCATGGACGGATTGTGCGTCACCGGGGCGAACGAAAAGGGCCCCGAAGGGCCCCTTTCACGGTTCGCCGCGGCTTTACGCGGCGTTGGGCGCCGGGTCCGGACCCACGGTCGGGCCGCCGGTGCCGCCGGGCGTGGAGCGCGGCATGAAGTCCTTGGGCGGACGCGGCTCCTTGCCGGCCATGATGTCGTCGATCTGCTCGGAGTCGATGGTCTCCCACTCCAGCAGCGCCTTGGCCATGGCGTGCATCTTGTCGCTGTTGTCCTCGATCAGCTTGCGGGCCAGGGCGTACTGCTCGTCGATGATGCGGCGG
Source organism: Ramlibacter sp. bp-362 (assembly GCF_054956735.1). NCBI lineage: Bacteria > Pseudomonadati > Pseudomonadota > Betaproteobacteria > Burkholderiales > Comamonadaceae > Ramlibacter > Ramlibacter sp. bp-362. The sequence goes on along the minus strand of NZ_JBUDXE010000010.1, from coordinate 126,308 downwards.
ACTTCCGCATCGACCTTCTGCATGGTCTGCTCGCTGATGTTGGTGGTCTTGGTGACCGAGCGGCCGAGGAAGACCTCGCCCTCGTTCTCGGCGTAGACCATCGGGCCCAGCGCGTCGGTCATGCCGTAGCGCATCACCATGTCGCGCGCCAGGTGGGTGGCCCGCTCGAAGTCGTTGGAAGCGCCGGTGGTCATCTGGTTCATGAACACCTCTTCCGCGATGCGGCCGCCGAACAGCATGCTGATCTGGTTCAGCATGTACTCGCGGTCGTAGCTGTAGCGGTCCTTCTCGGGCAGGCTCATGGTGACGCCCAGCGCGCGGCCGCGCGGGATGATGGTCACCTTGTGCACCGGGTCGCACTTGGGCAGCAGCTTGCCGATGATGGCGTGGCCGGACTCGTGGTACGCGGTGTTCCTGCGCTCCTCTTCCGGCATCACCATGGACTTGCGCTCCGGGCCCATGATGATCTTGTCCTTGGCCTTCTCGAAGTCCTGCATCTCGACCACGCGCGCGTTGCGGCGCGCCGCCATCAGGGCGGCCTCGTTGCAGAGGTTGGCGAGGTCGGCGCCGGACATGCCCGGCGTGCCGCGCGCGATGATCTCGGCCTTCACGTCCTGGCCGATCGGGATCTTGCGCATGTGCACGTTCAGGATCTGCTCGCGGCCGCGGATGTCCGGCAGCGTCACGTAGACCTGGCGGTCGAAGCGGCCCGGGCGCAGCAGGGCGGCGTCGAGGATGTCCGGGCGGTTGGTCGCGGCGATCACGATCACGCCCAGGTTGGTCTCGAAGCCGTCCATCTCGACCAGCATCTGGTTGAGCGTCTGCTCGCGTTCGTCGTTGCCGCCGCCCAGGCCCGCGCCGCGCTGGCGGCCGACCGCGTCGATTTCATCGATGAAGATGATGCAGGGGGCGTTCTTCTTCGCGTTCTCGAACATGTCGCGCACGCGGGCCGCGCCCACGCCGACGAACATCTCGACGAAGTCGGAGCCGGAGATCGAGAAGAAGGGCACCTTCGCCTCGCCGGCGATCGCCTTGGCCAGCAGCGTCTTGCCGGTGCCGGGAGGGCCGACCAGCAGCAGGCCGCGCGGGATGCGGCCGCCCAGCTTCTGGAACTTCTGCGGATCCTTCAGGAAGTCGACGACTTCCTTCACTTCCTCCTTGGCCTCGTCGCAGCCGGCGACGTCGCTGAAGGTGAGCTGGTTGCTGCTCTCGTCCAGCATGCGCGCCTTGCTCTTGCCGAAGCTGAAGGCGCCTCCCTTGCCGCCTCCCTGCATCTGGCGCATGAAGTAGATCCAGACCCCGATCAGCAGCAGCATCGGCCCCCAGCTGACCAGCAGCGTCATGAGCAGCGAGCCCTCCTCGCGGGGTTTCACGTCGAACTTGACGCCGTTGTTGATCAGGTCGCCCACGAGGCCGCGATCGAGGTAGGTGGCGGTGGTGCGCACCTTGCGGTCATCGGTGGTGATGGCGATGATCTCGGTGCCGCCCTGCCCTTCCTGGATCACCGCGTTCTTGATCTGGTGGTTGCGCACCTGGTCGAGGAAGTCGGAGTAGCCGACCACCGAGGCTCCTGCGGCCCCGCGCGTGTCGAACTGCTTGAAGACGGTGAATAGCACCAGTGCGATCACCAGCCAGACGGCGATCTTGGAAAACCACTGATTGTTCAAAACGAATCTCCGGGGACGGTTTGGCCCATCTGTACGGGCCAGTTGACGCCCATTCTAGGGGTTTCAAGGTATGGAACGGCGCCGATTTGCCGACGGCCCCATAGGATGAAGGTCTCCATTGGTATAGGACAAGGGCCCGCTCATCGGGCGGGCTTCAGTCCGATCCCGACCAGGAAGGTTTCGGCGGACTTGTCCCGGGACGCCTTGGGCTTCACGGGCTTCACGGTGCGGAATTGTTCCTTGAACAATTTCACGAGCTGGCTGTAGCCGCTGCCGTGGAAGACCTTGCAGACCAGGGCGCCCTCGGGCTTCAGGTGGGCCCGGGCGAAATCCACGGCCAGCTCCACCAGGTGCGCGATCCGGGCCGAGTCGGACGAGGGGATGCCCGAGAGGTTGGGCGCCATGTCCGAGACCACGGCGTCGGCCTTGCGGCCGGCCAGGGCCTGCTCCAGCTGCTGCGCCGCCTCCGGCTCGCGGAAGTCGCCCTGGATGAAGGTGACGCCCTCGATCGGCTCCATGGGCAGGATGTCCAGGGCCAGGATCTGCCCCTGCAGCACGCCGGCGGCCGCGCCTTCGGGCGCCAGCTTGCGCCGCACGTACTGGCTCCAGGCGCCCGGGGTCGAGCCCAGGTCGACGACCAGGGCCCCCGGCTTGATCAGCCCGAGCGCCTCGTCGATCTCCTTGAGCTTGTAGGCGGCGCGGGCGCGGTAGCCCTCCTTCTGGGCCAGCTTCACGTACGGGTCGTTGACATGGTCGTTCAGCCATGCCTTGTTGACCTTCTTGCTCTTGGTGCGGACTTTCATGTGCAACCGATAATAGGCGGATGGCAGCGATTCAACTGAGTGTGGCCGAGCGCAAGGCGCATCGGGCCGAAGCCCACCACCTGGACCCGGTGGTGATGATCGGCAACGACGGCCTCACGCCGGCGGTGAAGAAGGAAACCGACGCGGCGCTGAACGCGCACGGCCTGATCAAGGTCCGCGTGCTCGGCGACGACCGCGAGGCCCGCGAGGCGATGTTCCAGGAGCTGTGCGACGCCCTGGGCGCCGCGCCCATCCAGCACATCGGCAAGCTGCTGGTCCTGTGGCGGCCGAAGCCGAAGAAGGTGAAGGCGGAGGACGAGGACCGCAAGCCCGGCCCGCGCGAGTTCAAGGTCGTCAAGAACTCCAGCCGGGGCGGCCAGCGGCCGGAGGTGAAGCGCGTGCGCGTGCTGGGCAACCAGCGCTTGACGCCGGGCGGCATGGTCAAGAAGGCGAAGCCCAAGCAGAAGTCGGTGAAGAAGACGCGGGCCGACTAATCGCGCGAGGTGGTGAGCTTCCACAGCACCACCAGCGAGCACAGCCACTGCACCGCGAGCGCCGCGGTGCCGGCGCTGTGCCAGACAGCGAGGTTCTCGCGGGCCAGGATGCGCGGCGCGATCGCGAATTCCTGCAGCAGCGCCGCGAGCATCCCCAGCAGCACGTAACCGACGGCCCCGCCGGCCCAGCCCAGGGTGGCCGTCCCGTCGCGGCTGCGGGCCGCCATGAGCAGGACCGCGCCGCAGCCGACGCCCAGCCAGGACAGCGCGCTGAACAGCTTGCCCGCCAGCGCACCGGCGACGGCCGGCGAGCCGGCGTTGGCGAACAGCAGCGGCACGGCCAGGAAGCCGATCGCCCCCAGGCTGCCCCACCAGAGGGCCGCCGCGAGCACCGCCAGCCGCGCCTTGGTGTCCATCAGACGTAGTGGACGGCGACGATCTCGTAGCGCTTCACGCCGCCGGGGGCCTGCACCTCGGCGGTATCGCCCTCTTCCTTGCCGATCAGCGCGCGGGCGATCGGGCTGGACACGTTGATCAGGCCCTGCTTCAGGTCGGCCTCGTCCTCGCCGACGATCTGGTACTTGACGGTCTCGCCGGAGGTCTCCTCCTCCAGCTCCACGGTCGCGCCGAACACGACCTTGCCGCCGGCGTCCAGCGCCGCCGGCTCGATGACCTGGGCGGCCGCCAGCTTGCCCTCCAGCTCGCGGATGCGGCCTTCGATGAAGCCCTGGCGGTCCTTGGCGGCGTCGTACTCCGCGTTCTCGGACAGGTCGCCCTGGGCGCGTGCCTCGGCGATCGCCTGGATCACGCCGGGGCGGTCCACGGTCTTGAGGCGGTGCAGTTCGGCCTTGAGCTTCTCGGCACCGCGGGTGGTGATGGGAATGGTGGCCATCGTTTCTCGTCTCCTAAAGCAAAACCGCCGAACGTTGCCGCCCGGCGGTTCATGGGGATGGCCTGATTATAGAAGCTCAGGCCGCCAGCTGCGCATGCATCTCCTGGACGCTGATCACGTCGAGATTGTCCATGCACTTCATGCCCTCGACGGCGGCTTCCGCCCCGGCGATGGTCGTGAAGGTCGCCGTCACCCGGGCGGCGAGCGCCGAGGTGCGGATGGCCCGGGAGTCGGCGATCGCGTTGCGGCGCTCCTCCACGGTGTTGACGACCATGGCGATCTCGTTGTTCTTCAGCATGTCCACCACGTGGGGACGGCCTTCCGTGACCTTGTTGACCGTCTCGCAGGGGATGCCGGCGGCGTTGATGGCGGCCGACGTGCCCTTGGTGGCGATCAGCGGGAAGCCCAGGGCGTGCAGCTGCCGGGCCACTTCCACGGCGCGCGGCTTGTCGCTGTTCTTCACCGTCAGGAAGACCTTGCCGTTCGGCTTGCCGTCGGCGTCGACCGGCTTGGGCAGGCGGGTGCCGGCGCCGATCTGGCTCTTGACGAAGGCCTCGCCGAAGGTCCGGCCCACGCCCATCACCTCGCCCGTGGACTTCATCTCCGGGCCGAGGATGGTGTCCACGCCCGGGAACTTCACGAACGGGAACACGGCTTCCTTCACGCTGAAGTAAGGCGGCGTGACCTCCTCGCGGATCCCTTGCGCCTGCAGCGTCTGGCCCACCATGCAGCGGGCCGCGACCTTGGCCAGCTGGATGCCGGTGGCCTTGGACACGAAGGGCACGGTGCGCGAGGCGCGCGGGTTCACTTCCAGCACGAAGATCACGTCCTGGCCGTCCTGCTCCTGGATGGCGAACTGCACGTTCATCAGGCCCACGACGTTCAGCGCGCGGGCCATGGCGGCGGTCTGGCGCTTGAGTTCGTCCACCGTCGCCTTCGACAGCAAATAAGGCGGCAGCGAACAGGCCGAGTCGCCCGAGTGCACGCCGGCCTGCTCGATGTGCTCCATCACGCCGCCGATGAACACGGCGCCCGTGCTGTCGGCGATGCAGTCGACGTCGCACTCGATCGCGTCGTTCAGGAAGCGGTCCAGCAGCACCGGCGAGTCGTTCGACACCTTCACGGCCTCGCGCATGTAGCGCTCGAGGTCGCGCTGCTCGTGGACGATCTCCATCGCCCGGCCGCCCAGCACGTAGCTGGGACGCACCACCAGCGGGTAGCCCAGCGCCTGCGCCTTCTCCAGCGCCTCGGCCTCCGTGCGGGCCGTCGCGTTCGGCGGCTGGCGCAGGCCCAGCTGCTGCAGCAGGTGCTGGAAGCGCTCGCGGTCTTCCGCGGCGTCGATCATGTCCGGCGAGGTGCCGATGATCGGCACGCCCTCGGCCTCCAGCCCCAGCGCCAGCTTCAGCGGCGTCTGGCCGCCGTACTGCACGATCACGCCGGTGGGCTTCTCCTTGTCCACGATCTCCAGCACGTCCTCGAGCGTCAGCGGCTCGAAGTACAGGCGGTCGGAGGTGTCGTAGTCGGTCGAGACCGTCTCCGGGTTGCAGTTGACCATGATGGTCTCGTAGCCGTCCTCGCGCAGGGCGAGCGCCGCGTGCACGCAGCAGTAGTCGAACTCGATGCCCTGGCCGATGCGGTTGGGGCCGCCTCCGAGCACCATGACCTTCTTCCGGTCGGTCGGCTCGGCTTCGCACTCGTCCTCGTAGGTCGAGTACATGTAGGCGGTGTTGGTCGCGAATTCGGCGGCGCAGGTGTCCACGCGCTTGTAGACCGGACGCACGTCCAGCTTGCGGCGGTGGTCGCGCACGGCCTTGTCGGTCGTGTGCAGCAGCTTGGCGAGGCGGCGGTCGGAGAAGCCCTTGCGCTTGAGCGCCCGCATGGTGGCGGCGTCCAGCTGCTCCAGCGCCTGGGCGCCGTGCTTCTCGGCGACCTGGTCCAGCTCGAGCTCGATCTTCACGATCTCCTCGATCTGCACCAGGAACCACTTGTCGATCTTCGTGAGCTCGTAGACCTCGTCGACCGACAGGCCCATGCCGAAGGCGTCGCCCACGTACCAGATGCGCTCGGGACCGGGCTCGCCCAGTTCCTTCTCCAGCACCTCGCGGTCCGTCGTCTTCTGGTTCAGGCCGTCGACGCCGACTTCCAGGCCGCGCAGGGCCTTCTGGAAGCTCTCCTGGAAGGTGCGGCCCATGGCCATCACCTCGCCCACGGACTTCATCTGCGTGGTCAGGCGGTCGTCGGCGTCCTTGAACTTCTCGAAGGCGAAGCGCGGGATCTTGGTGACGACGTAGTCGATGCTGGGCTCGAAGCTCGCGGGGGTCGCGCCGCCCGTGATCTCGTTGCGCAGTTCATCGAGCGTGTAGCCCACGGCCAGCTTGGCCGCGACCTTGGCGATCGGGAAGCCGGTGGCCTTCGAGGCCAGCGCCGAGGAGCGCGAGACGCGCGGGTTCATCTCGATGACGATCATGCGACCGTCCTTCGGGTTGATCGAGAACTGCACGTTGGAGCCGCCGGTGTCCACCCCGATCTCGCGCAGCACCGCCAGCGAGGCGTCGCGCATGATCTGGTATTCCTTGTCGGTCAGCGTCTGCGCCGGGGCGACGGTGATCGAGTCGCCGGTGTGCACGCCCATCGGGTCGAGGTTCTCGATCGAGCAGACGATGATGCAGTTGTCCTTGCGGTCGCGCACCACCTCCATCTCGAACTCCTTCCAGCCGAGGAGCGACTCCTCGATCAGCAGTTCGCTGGTGGGCGAGGCCTCCAGGCCGCGCTTGCAGATGGTCTCGAATTCCTCGGGGTTGTAGGCGATGCCGCCGCCGGTGCCGCCCAGCGTGAAGCTGGGGCGGATCACGGTGGGGAAGCCCACGTTGCGCTGCACTTCCCAGGCCTCGTCCATCGTGTGGGCGATGCCGGAGCGCGCCGAGCCCAGGCCGATGCGCGTCATCGCCTCCTTGAACTTCTGGCGGTCCTCGGCCTTGTCGATCGCTTCCGGCGTGGCGCCGATCAGCTCGCACTTGTACTTGTGCAGCACGCCGTTGCGCCACAGGTCCAGCGCGCAGTTCAGCGCCGTCTGGCCGCCCATGGTCGGCAGGATCGCGTCCGGCCGCTCCTTGGCGATGATCTTCTCCACCGTCTGCCAGGTGATCGGCTCGATGTAGGTGACGTCGGCCGTCGCCGGGTCCGTCATGATCGTCGCCGGGTTGGAGTTGATCAGGATGACCTTGTAGCCCTCCTCGCGCAGGGCCTTGCAGGCCTGCACGCCGGAGTAGTCGAACTCGCAGGCCTGCCCGATGATGATCGGGCCCGCCCCGATGATCAGGATCGATTTGATGTCTTGACGCTTCGGCATGATCTACTTCTTCTTCTCGTCCATCAGACCCGTGAAGCGGTCGAACAGATAACCAATGTCGTGGGGTCCCGGCGAGGCTTCCGGGTGGCCCTGGAAGCAGAAGGCGGGCTTGTCGGTGCGGGCCAGGCCCTGCAGCGTGCCGTCGAAGAGGGAGACGTGCGTCGGGCGCAGGTTGGCCGGCAGCGTCTTCTCGTCCACCGCGAAGCCGTGGTTCTGGCTGGTGATGCTCACGCGGCCGGAGTCGAGGTCCTTCACCGGGTGGTTGGCGCCGTGGTGGCCGAACTTCATCTTGAAGGTCTTGGCGCCGGAGGCGAGCGCCATGATCTGGTGGCCCAGGCAGATGCCGAAGGTGGGATAGCCCGCCTCGATCAGCTCGCGGGTCGACTCGATCGCGTAGTCGCAGGGCTCCGGGTCACCGGGGCCGTTGGACAGGAACACGCCGTCGGGATCGAGCTTCTTCACTTCCGAGGCGGGCGTCTTCGCCGGCACCACGGTCACCTTGCAGCCGCGCTCGGCCAGCATGCGCAGGATGTTCTTCTTCACGCCGTAGTCGAAGGCGACCACGTGGTACTTCGGGTTCTCCAGCTGGCCGTAGCCGGCGCCCAGCTCCCATTCGGTCTGGTCCCAGCCGTAGGGCCTGGGCACGGTGACCTCCTTGGCGAGGTCCAGGCCGGACATCGGATGGACGCCGCGCGCGCGGGCGACGGCCTCGTCCACCAGCGCGGGCGTCGCTTCCTGGCCGGGCTCCAGGCCCAGGATGCAGCCGTTCTGCGCGCCCTTGTTGCGCAGCAGGCGGGTGAGCTTGCGGGTGTCGACGTTGGCGATCGCGACGGTCTTCTCGCGCTGCAGGTACTGCTGCAGCGTCATGTCGGCGCGGAAGCTGGAGGCGATCAGCGGCAGGTCGCGGATGATGAGGCCGGCGGCGTGCACCTTCGTGGCCTCGACGTCCTCGGCGTTGACGCCGTAGTTGCCGATGTGCGGATAGGTGAGCGTGACGATCTGCTGGCAGTAGCTCGGGTCGGTCAGGATTTCCTGGTAGCCGGTCAGCGCCGTGTTGAACACGACTTCACCGGTGGTGGAGCCTGGGGCGCCGATCGAATTGCCGAGAAAGACCGTGCCGTCTGCGAGCGCCAGGATGGCGGGCGGGAAAGCTCCCTGAAGCGACGAAAGCACTGGGTTCTCCGGATGGTTACGGGTACGCCCGGGACGCGATCGAAAGCGGACTCTCGATGTTGCTTTTGTCGGGGGAGTGGCTGGACGGCGCTAGGCGTACGCTGGGGTTTGCGGGAAAGCCCCTGATTATAGCTTGGCGCTGCCAGTGCCGCTCGGCTGAGGAGTCGGGAGCGGACATCCGGACGCAGAGGTCGCAAAGGTTTCGCAAAGGTCGCAAAAGAACAGCCTTTCAAGGTTTTCTTTTGCGGTTCGTTTTGCGGAACCTTTGCGACCTTTGCGTCCTGGATGTTCTACCCGCTGCCCGCCGCGCTGGCATGCAGGCAAATCGCCGCGGCCGCCGCCACGTTGAGCGATTCTTCCCCGCCCGGCTGGATGATGCGGACGAACTGCCGGGCCAGCGACGACAGCGCCGCGCTCACCCCCTGCCCTTCGTGTCCCAGCACCCAGGCGCAGGGCCAGGGCAGCTGCGCCTGGTGCAGGTAGTCGCCCTGGTGCGAGCTGGTGGCCAGCAGCGGCACCCGCAAGGCGGCCAGCGCCGCCGGCTCCAGTCCTTCGACCAGCGCCAGCCCGAAGTGCGCCCCCATGCCGGCGCGCAGCACCTTGGGGCTCCACAGCGCGGCCGTGCCCTTCATCGCCAGCACCTGGCGGAAGCCGAAGGCCGCGGCGCTGCGCAGGATGGTGCCGACGTTGCCGGCGTCCTGCAGGCCGTCGAGGACCACGGTCGGCGCGTCCGCCTGGATCGCCGGCGCGGCCGGCAGCGGCAGCACGAAGCCCATGCGCGCCGGCGACTCCAGGCCGCTCACCGTGGCGAACAGGCCGTCCTCGATCGTGACCACCTTGCCGCCGGCGTCGGCCCACTGGTGGCCCGCCGCGTCGAAATAGGAGGACTGGAACACCACCTGCGCGGGATGCACGCCCCGCTGCAGCGCGGCGCGGCACAGGTGGTCGCCCTCCAGCCAGATGCGGCCCTGCTTGCGGTAGGCGCTGCTGTCCTGCGCGAGGCGGCGCAGCTCCTTCAGGAGGCCGTTGTCGCGCGAATGGATGTGCTGGGGCGCCGTGTCCGTCACGGGACCTGCACGGAGACCGTCGCGCCCTGTTCGATGGCGAACTGCGCCGCCACCGGCGCGAAATGCCTGCGGTGGTGCACGCAGGGCCCGTGCACGCGCAGCGCCTCCAGGTGCTCGGGCGTGCTGTAGCCCTTGTGCGCCGCGAAGCCGTACTGCGGGAACTGCTCGTGCAGTTCCACCAGCATGCGGTCGCGCGTGACCTTGGCGATGATCGAAGCCGCGGAGATGGACTTGATCTTGGCGTCGCCGTCCACGATGGCCTCGGCCAGGATGTCCAGCTTGGGCAGGCGGTTCCCGTCCACCAGCACCTTCACCGGCTTCAGCCGCAGGCCTTCCACGGCCCGCCGCATGGCCAGCATGGTGGCGTGGAAGATGTTCAGGCCGTCGATTTCCTCGACGCTCGCCACGCCGACGGCGCAGCACAGGGCCTTCTCGCGGATCTTGTCGTACAGCTTGTCGCGCTGCAGCGGCGTCAGCACCTTGGAGTCCGCCAGGCCCAGGATGCGCTTCTTGTCGTCCAGGATCACCGCGGCCGCCACGACGGGACCGGCGAGCGGGCCGCGCCCGGCCTCGTCCACGCCGGCGTGCAGGCCGACCGGTTCCGGAAACACGAGCGGCACCTGCCGCGGCCGGGCCGCCCGGGTCCGGATCGTGGTGGTCCGGATGCGCGCCTCCGCTTCAGGAGGCGAGGACTTTTTCGATGGCATCGGTGGCGAGTCGGGCGGTGTCGCGCTGCAGGAGTTGGTGCAGGTCGCGGAATTTCCCCTGCACGGCGCGCATTTTCTCAGGGCTGTCGAGCCAGCCGGCGAGCGCCCCGCGGAGCAACTCGGGTTTTGCGTTGGACTGCAGCAACTCGGGCACGACGAATTCACCGCACAGGATGTTCGGCAGGCCGATCCAGGGCTGCAGGTGGCGCGGCTTCATCAGCGCGTACGTGAGCCAGTGCGTGCGGTAGGAGATCACCATCGGTCGCTTGAAGAGCGCCGCCTCCAGCGTCGCCGTGCCGCTGGCCACCAGCGTGACGTCGCAGGCGGCCAGCACGGCGTGCGACTGCCCGGCGACGATCGTGAGGCGTCTCGGCGCCGGCCCCCGCGCCGCGATGGCCGCGATGCGCTGCTGCAGCGCCGGCACGGCCGGCAGCACGAAATGCGCGTCGGGGCGGGTGCGCTCCAGCAAGGCCGCGGCCGCGAGGAAGCGGCCGGCGAGCGCCTCGACTTCCGAAGCGCGGCTGCCGGGCAGCAGCGCGATCACCTCGCCGTCGGCCGGCAAGCCCAGGGCGCGCCGCGCCGCCGCCTGGTCCGGCTCCATCGGGATGACGCCCGCGAGCGGATGGCCCACGTAGGTGCCGGCCACGCCGTGCCGCGCCAGCAGCTCGGGCTCGAAGGGAAAGATGCACAGGACGTGGTCGCAGGCGCGCTTGAGCTTCTCCACGCGCTTCATGCGCCAGGCCCAGATCGAGGGGCAGACGAAGTGCACGGTCTTGACGCCGCCGGCGCGCAGCTGCGCTTCCAGCCCCAGGTTGAAGTCGGGCGCGTCGACGCCGATGAAGACGTCGGGCTTCTCGCGCAGCAGCCGCTCGCGCAGCGCGTCGCGGATGCCCAGGATCTCGCGCAGGTGGCGCAGCACCTCGACATAACCGCTGACGGAGAGCTTCTGCGCGGGCCACCAGGCCTCGAAGCCCTGCGCCGCCATCTGCGGCCCGCCGATGCCCGCGGCGGCCAGCTCCGGCCAGCGGCTGCGCATGCCTTGCAGCAGCAGTCCCGCCAGCAGGTCGCCCGACGCTTCGCCCGCGACCAGCGCGGCGCGCGGCGCGCCCGCCATCACGTCAGCGGGCGATGCCGCGCGTGGCGGCGGCCAGGAAGGCGTCCATGCGGGCGACGTCGTCCGCGGCCTCCGGGGTCGCGCTGGCCAGCGCGGCGATCGCCGCCCGGGCGTCCTCCAGCGTGCGGCCTTCGCGGTACAGCAGCTTGTGCATCTGCTTGACCGCCGCGATGCGCGCCGCGCTGAACTCGCGCCGGCGCAGGCCCACCACGTTGATGCCGCGCACGGCCAGGGGGTTGCCGTCCACCAGCATGAAGGGCGGGACGTCCTGCGCGACGGCGCTCGCGAAGCCCAGCATCGCGTAGGCGCCGATCTTCACGAACTGGTGGATGCCGGTCAGGCCGCCCACCGTGACCCAGTCGCCCACCTCCACGTGGCCCGCCAGCGTGGCGTTGTTGGCCAGCGTGACGTTGTCGCCGACGATGCAGTCGTGCGCCACGTGCACGTAGGCCATGATCCAGTTGTCGCTGCCGATGGTGGTGCGGGCCTTGTCCTGCACCGTGCCCACCTGCAGCGTCGTGAATTCGCGGATCGTGTTGCGGTCGCCGATCACCAGCTCGGTCGGCTCGCCCTGGTACTTCTTGTCCTGGTTGGCCGCGCCGATCGAGGCGAACTGCCAGATGCGGTTGTCGCGGCCGATGGTGGTGTGGCCTTCCAGGACCACGTGGCCGGCGATCGTGGTGCCGGCGCCCACCTTCACGTGCGGGCCGACCAGCGTGTACGGCCCGACGGTGACGCTCGCGTCCAGTTCCGCCTGGGGATCGACGATGGCGGTCGGGTGGATCGTGGCCATGGGAGGGGAAGGCGTCAGGCGACGCTGCGCATGGTGCACATCAGCTCGGCCTCGCAGGCGACGTCCTCGCCCACGCGCGCCACCGCCTTGAACTTGTAGATGCCGGCCTTGTGGCGCAGGATCTCCACGTCCATCACCAGCTGGTCGCCCGGTTCCACCGGCCGCTTGAAGCGCGCGCCGTCGATGCCGGCGAAGTAGATCACCGAGTTGGCGTCGCGCGTGGTCGTGTCGTCGGCGAAGGCGAGCAGGCCCGCCGTCTGCGCCATGGCTTCCAGCATCAGCACGCCCGGCATCACCGGGCGGTGCGGGAAGTGGCCCGTGAAGAAGGGTTCGTTGATGGTGACGTTCTTCAGCGCCCGGATGCTCTTGCCGGGCTCGACGGCCAGCACGCGGTCCACCAGCAGGAAGGGGTAGCGGTGCGGAAGCTTGGTGAGGATCTGGTGGATGTCCATGGAGGCGTTCTTCAGGCTTTCTTTTCCAGCGCCTTGATCCTCTCGCGCAGCGTGTGCAGCTGCTTGAGCGTCGCGGCGTTCTTTTCCCAGGCCGCATTGTCGTCGATGGGAAAGATGCCGGTATAGAGGCCGGGCTTCGCGATCGAGCGGGCCACGAAGGAACCCGCGGAAATGTGCACGCGGTCGGCGATCGCGAGGTGCCCGAGGATCATGGCCGCCCCGCCGATCATGCAGTGCGCGCCGATCGTGGCGCTGCCGGCGATGCCCGTGCAGCCGGAGATCACGGTGTGGCGGCCGATGCGGCAGTTGTGGCCGACCTGCACCAGGTTGTCGATCTTCACGCCGTCCTCCACCACCGTGTCGGCCAGCGCGCCCCGGTCGATGCAGGTGTTGGCGCCGATCTCCACGTCGTCGCCGATCCGCACGGCGCCAAGCTGCTCGATCTTCTCGAAGCCGCCGGCGTGCGGCGCGAAGCCGAAGCCGTCGGCGCCGATCACCACGCCCGGGTGCAGGATGCAGCGCGCGCCGACCACGCAGTCCTCCGCCACGTGCACGCGGGCCATGAGCACCGTGCCGGCGCCGATCCGGGCGCCCCGCTCCACCACGCAGTGCGGGCCGATGCGGGCGTCCGGCGCGACCACGGCTTCGGGGTCGATCACGGCGCTCGGGTGGACCGCCGGGCCGGCGGGCCGCGCGTGCGCGCGCTTCCACAGCTGCGTCACGCGGGCGAAGTAGAGGTAAGGATCGTCGGCGACGATGCAGGCGCCACGCGCCAGCGCCGCCTCGCGCAGGGCCGGCGCGACGATCACGCAGCCGGCGCGCGAGGCATCCAGCTGGGAGCGGTATTTCGGGTGGCTGAGGAAGGCGAGCTGCGCGGGGCCGGCGGACTCCAGCGGCGCCAGGCCCTCGATGCGCAGGGCGGCGTCGCCCCGCAGTTCGCCCCCGAGGGCCGCGACGATCTCGCCGAGTTGCAGCGCCATGGCGGGCGCGTCAGCGCGACGCGTTGAGCGCCTTGATCACCTTGTCGGTGATGTCGTGCTTGGGGTTGATGTAGACCGCCTCCTGCAGGATCAGGTCGTACTTCTCCTGCTCGGCGACCTGCCGCACGACGCGGTTGGCGCGGTCCAGGACCTGCTGCAGTTCCTCGTTCTTGCGGGCGTTCAGGTCTTCCTGGAATTCGCGGCGCTTGCGCTGGAACTCGCGGTCCTGGTCGATCAGGGCCTTCTGCCGCTGCGCGCGCTGCATCTCGGTGAGCGTCGGCGCCTCGCGCTCGAAGCGCTCCGAGGCCGCCTTGAGCGCGCTGCCCAGCTCGTTCAGCTCCTTCTCGCGGCGGGCGAATTCCTGCTCCAGCTTGGCCTGCGCCGCCTTGGCGGTGTTGGCCTCGCGGAAGATGCGGTCGGTGTTGACGAAGCCCACGCGGAAGTCCTCGGCCCGCACCTGCGCGCCGAGCGCCAGGGCCCCCATCAGGAGCACCAGCCAGGTACGGGTCAGATACTTCATCAGAAGGAGGTTCCGATCTGGAATTGCAATCTCTGGATTCTATCGCCAGCCTCCTTGCGGATGGGCTGCGCGATGGCGATGCGCAGCGGCCCGATCGGCGAGAGCCACGACACCCCGAAGCCGGCCGACGCGCGCAGGCTGTCGAAGCGCACCGGCTCGTTCTCGCCGTACACGTTGCCGATGTCGACGAAGCCGAACATGCGCAGCGTGCGGTCGTTGCCGGCGCCCGGGAAGGGCGTGATCAGCTCCGTGTTCAGGGTGATCTTGCGCGGGCCGCCGATGGAGGAACCGGTCACGTCGCGCGGGCCCAGCGTGCCCTGCTCGAAGCCGCGCACCGAGCCCAGGCCGCCCGAATAGAAGTTCTTGAACACCGGGAAGGGCTGGCCGTTCAGGCCCTTGCCCCAGCCCAGCTCGCCGTTCAGGGCCAGGGTGTACTTGCGGTTGAGGGGCAGGTACTGCTGGTACTGGTAGTTGGCCCGCAGGTAGCGCGCGTCGCCGCCCACGCCCCATTCGCCCGAGAAGCGCTGGAAGCGCCCGCGCGTGGGCGCCAGGCTGCTGTCGCGGTCGTCGCGCGACCAGCCGATCGACAGCGGCACGGCGGTGCTGGTGTAGCCGAAGCGCTCGGCGTACTGCAGGTAGGCCGCCGGGATGTTGGTGCCGGGCTTGATCTCGGTGCGTTCCACGCTGCCGCCGAAGAACACCGTGTCGACCTCGCTGAAGGGCACGCCGAAGCGCAGGCCGGCGCCGGAGGTCACCAGCTGGTAGTTGCCGCCCTGCTCGTCGTACGGCCGCGAGGTGCGGTGGTACAGGTCCACGGTGCGGGAGATGCCGTCGGGCGTGAAGTACGGGTTGACCGTGTTGAAGGCCAGCGTGCGGTTGTACTTGCTGGTGTTCACCTCCACGCCCAGGTAGTTGCCGGTGCCGAAGGCGTTCTCCTGCTTGATCGCGAAGGACAGTCCCAGCTTCTCGGCGCTGGAGAAGCCCGCGCCCAGCTGCAGGCTGCCGGTGGGGCGTTCTTCCACGGTGAGGTTCAGGTCCACCTGGTCGGGCGCGCCGGGGACGTCGCTGGTCTCGATGTTCACCGACTTGAAGAAGCCCAGGCGGTCGACGCGGTCGCGCGAGAGCTTGATCTTCTCGGCGTCATACCAGCTGGACTCGAACTGCCGGAACTCGCGGCGGATCACTTCGTCGCGCGTACGGTTGTTGCCGGCGATGTTGATGCGGCGCACGTAGGCGCGGCGCGAGGGCTCGGCCACCAGCGTGAAGGCCACGCGGTTGTTGGCGCGGTCGATCTCGGGCCGCGCTTCGACCTGCGCGAAGGCGTAGCCGAAGTTGCCGAAGTAGTCGGTGAAGGCCTTGACGGTCTCCGTCACCTGGTCGGCGTTGTAGGGCTCGCCCGGCTTGATCTTCACCAGCGACTTGAACTCGTCTTCCTTGCCCAGGTAGTCGCCGGAGAGCTTCACCCCGGAGACGACGTAGCGCTCGCCCTCGGTGATGTTGATCGTGATGCTGATGTCCTGCTTGTTCGGCGAGATCGCGACCTGCGTGGAGTCGATGCGGAACTCCAGGAAGCCGCGCTGCAGGTAGTACGAGCGCAGCGCCTCGAGGTCGGCGTTGAGCTTGGTGCGCGAATAGCGGTCGCTCTTGGTGTACCAGGACAGCCAGCCGCCGGTGTCCAGGTCCATCAGGCCCTTGAGCGTGTCGTCGCTGTAGGTCTTGTTGCCGATGATGTCCAGCTGGCGGATGCGCGTCGGCTCGCCTTCGGTGACGGTGAAGGTGAGGTTGACGCGGTTGCGCTCGATCGGCGTGACGGTGGTCACGACCTCGGCGCCGTACAGGCTGCGGTTGATGTACTGGCGCTTGAGCTCCTGCTCGGCGCGGTCGGCCAGCGCCTGGTCGTAGGGGCGGCCCTCGGCCAGGCCGATGTCGCGCAGCGCCTTCTTGAGCGTGTCCTTGTCGAACTCGCGGGTGCCCACGAAGTCGACGTCGGCGACCGTGGGGCGCTCCTCGACGACGACGATCAGCACGTCGCCGTTGACTTCCAGCCGGACGTCCTTGAACAGGCCCAGGGCGAACAGCGCGCGGATCGCGGCGGAGCCCTTGTCGTCGTTGTACTGGTCGCCCACGCGGAACGGCAGCGAGGCGAACACGGTGCCGGGCTCCACCCGCTGCAGGCCCTCGACGCGGATGTCGCGCACCGTGAAGGGCTCGACCGCCCAGGTGTTCGCCGCGAAGGCCAGGATGGCGACGGCCGTGACGGCCCGCACGCGGAAGCGCTTGAATTGTTTCTTCATCGAATCTGGAAAGGCGCCGGCGGGACTCGAGCCGGCCCGCGGCGGCGGCGGCTTCTGGTTTGTCTATCCGAGGAGCCGGGCGACGTCGTTGAACAGCGCAATCGACATCATCACCAGCAGCACCGCCACGCCACCGCGCTGCAGGCGCTCCATCCAGAGCTCGGAGATGCTCCTGCCCGTGACGGCCTCCCAAAGATAATACATCAGGTGCCCCCCATCCAAGACCGGGAGCGGCAGCAGGTTCAGCACCCCGAGGCTCACGCTGATGAGGGCCAGGAACAGCAGGTATTGCGTGAGCCCGAGGCTCGCGGACTTGCCGGCGTAGTCGGCGATCGTGAGGGGCCCGCTCAGGTTCTTGATCGAGGCCTGGCCGATCACCATGCGGCCCATCATGCGCAGCGTGAGCGCCGACACGTCCCAGGTGCGGGTGACCCCGCGCCAGAGGCCCTCCACCGGCCCGTAGCGGACGGTCGTCATCGCCGGCGGCACTCCGACGTAGGCCTCGATGCGGCCGACGGTCGCCTCCCCCTCGCGCACGGCCGCCGGCGTGACCTGCACCGTCAGCAGGCGGCCCGCCCGCTCGATCTCCCAGGCCTGCGTGAGCGGCTGGCTGCCGTTCACCTGGTGGCGGATCGCGTCGAACAGCTGCTGCGCGTCGACGATGGGGCGCTCGCCGATGCGCAGCACCAGGTCGCCCTTGCGCAGGCCGGCGCGCGCGGCGGCCCCGCCCGGCTTGACCTCGCCGATGCGCGGCGCGCTCCAGGGCCGCAGGATGCCGACCTTCTGCAGCAGCTGCGCGTCGGCCTCGCTCGCGTCCAGCTCGGCCAGCGGCAGCAGGACCTCGCGCACGCCGCCGCGCTCGCCGGCGACTTCCAGGCGCAGGTCGCGCCCGTCCAGGGCGCCCTGGGTGAGCATCCAGCGCAGGCCTTCGAAGGACCGCACCGGCTGCAATTCCTCGCCGCTGAAACCCGCGCTTTGCACGCGCTCGCCGCCCTTGAGCCCCGCCGCCTCGGCGATGGAACCGGCGGCCGGCCGGCCCAGGATGGGCTGCGGCTCCTGCACGCCCGACCAGTTCAGGACCGCGTACAGCAGGATGGCCAGCAGCAGGTTCGCGGCCGGACCGGCCGCGACGATCGCGGCGCGCCTGGCCAGCGGCTGGGTGTTGAAGGCGCGGTGGCGCTCGGCCGGGTCGACCTCGCCCTCGCGCTCGTCCAGCATCTTCACGTAGCCGCCCAGCGGGAAGGCGCCGATCACGAACTCGGTGTCCTGCCCGGGGCGCTGCTTGCGCGGCTTCCAGCGCACCAGCGCCTTGCCGAAGCCGATGGAGAAGCGCAGCACCTTGACCCGGCAGGCGACGGCCACCCGGTAGTGGCCGTATTCGTGGACGGCGATCAGCAGCCCGAGGGCGACGAGGAAGGCGACGAGGGTCAGCATGGCGGTGCTCCGTCAGGCGGCGAGGCGGCCGGCCGCCGCTTCCGCCGCGCGGCGGGCGTCGGCGTCCAGCGCCAGCAGGTCCTGCAGGTTGTCCGGCTTGGAGGGCGCGAGCGCGGCCAAAGTTGCAAGGTTGACCGCGTGGATCTGGTCGAAGCGGATGCGGCGTTCCAGGAACGCGGCGACCGCGACCTCGTTGGCGGCGTTCAGCACCGCCGTCGTGCCCGGCGCGGCGGCCAGCGCGTCCCAGGCCAGCTGCAGGCCCGGGAAGCGCTCGCGGTGGCCGCGGCTGTCCAGGGACTCGAAGCTCATGTCGGCGAGCGCGCCGAAGTCCAGCGCCTGCGCCCCGGAGGCGACGCGCTCCGGCCAGGCCAGGCCGTAGGCGATCGGCACGCGCATGTCGGGCGTGCCGAGCTGCGCCACCACCGAGGTGTCGCGGTACTGCACCATGGAGTGGATCACGCTCTGCGGATGGATCACCACCTGCAGGCGCGCCGGCGCCAGCCCGAACAGGTAGCGCGCCTCGATCACCTCCAGCGCCTTGTTCATCATGGTCGCGGAGTCCACCGAGATCTTGCGGCCCATCACCCAGTTGGGATGGGCGCAGGCTTCCTCGGGCGTCACGCCGCGCAGGCTGCCCGGCTCGCGCGTGCGGAAGGGCCCGCCGGACGCGGTGAGGATGATCTTCTCCACCCGCGCGTCCCAGGTGGCCGGGTCTTCCGGCAGCGACTGGAAGATCGCCGAGTGCTCGCTGTCGATCGGCAGCAGCGTCGCGCCACCCTGCTTCACGGCGGCCAGGAACAGCTCGCCGCCGACCACCAGCGCCTCCTTGTTGGCCAGCAGCAGCTTCTTGCCGGCGCGGGCCGCGGCGATGCAGGACGACAAGCCGGCCGCGCCGACGATGGCGGCCATCACGGCGTCCACCTGCTCGTGGGCGGCGATCGTGTCGATGGCGGCGGCGCCCCACAGCACGCGCGTGGCCAGGCCGCTGGATTCGATCCGGGCCGCGAGCGCGCGGCCGGCGTCCTCGCGCGCCATGACGGCGAAGGCGGGGCGGAACTGCAGGCACTGCTGCAGCATGAGGTCGACCTGCGAAGCCGCGCTGAGCGCGAACACCTCGAAGCGCTCCGGATGCCGGGCGATCACGTCCAGCGTGTTGGCCCCGATCGATCCGGTGGAGCCGAGGACGGCAATGCGTTGTTTCATCGCGGGGCGAACGATGCCAGCATCATCGCGAGCGGCAGCGTCGGCAGCAAGGCATCGACGCGGTCCAGCACGCCGCCGTGGCCCGGCAGCAGCTGGCTGGAATCCTTGATGCCGGCGCTGCGCTTCACGAGCGATTCGGCCAGGTCGCCGACCACGCTCATGGCGGCGAGGAACAGCGCGGCCAGCACCAGCATCGGCCAGCCGAGGCCGGCGAGGCGCGAATAGAGGCTGGGCACCTGCGCCTGCGCCGCATGGTCCGCGAAGGTCCAGGCCACGGCCAGCACGACGACGCCCGCCATGCCGCCCCACACGCCTTCCCAGCTCTTCTTGGGGCTGATCACGGGCGCCAGCTTGCGCTGCGTGAAGCGGCCGCCGAAGGCGCGGCCGGCGAAATAGGCGGCGATGTCGGCGACCCACACCAGCACGAGGATGGACAGCAGGAAGTTCACGCCGATGACGCGGGCCTGCGCCATCGCGAGCCAGGCCAGCACCAGCGCCAGGATGCCGCCCGGCACGCGCAGCCCGCGCGGCACGCGCGGCCAGCCGTCGACGCCGGCGCGCACCAGGGCCGCGCCGGCGAGCACCCACAGCGCGCCGACGGCCGTCCACACCAGCGGCAGCGGCCGGTGCGGCCAGCCGAGCGCCCAGGTGCCCGCGCACAGGGCCAGCGTGAGCAGGCCCAGCACGATGTTCGCGCCCTGCGGCAGGCCGTTCAGGCGGCCCCACTCCCAGCCGCCGGCGGCCAGCAGCAGCAGCGTGATCGCGAGGAAGGGTTCGGGCGTGCGCCAGAACAGCGCCGGCAGCAGGATGGCCAGCAGGACGAGGGCGGTGATGACGCGCTGCTTCAGCATCGCGCGGCCCCTCAGGCGGCCTTGCGGCTCGCCCGCGCCGGCGTGGCCACCTGCGCGGAGGTGCGGCCGAAGCGGCGCTCGCGCCTGGCGTAGTCGGCGATCGCCGCGTCGATGGCGGCGGCGTCGAACTCGGGCCACAGCTTCGGGCTGAAGTACAGCTCGCTGTACGCGGCCTGCCAGAGCAGGAAGTTGCTGATGCGCTGCTCGCCGCCGGTGCGGATGACCAGGTCGGGGTCCGGCACGTGGGCCAGCGCCATGGCGCGGCCCAGCGCCGCCTCGGTGATGGGCTCGCCGCGCTCGGCCAGCTTCGCGGCCGCCTGGACGATGTCCCAGCGGCCGCCGTAGTTGAAGCAGATGTTCAGCACCAGGCGCGTGTTGGCGGCCGTCACGGACTCGGCCTGCGCGAGGCCGTGGCGCACCTTCTCGGAGAGCATGGAGCGGTCGCCCACGAAGTGGATGCGCACGCCCTCGGCCTGCAGCTGCGGCACCTCGCGCGCGAGCGCGGCGGCCAGCAGCTCCATGAGGCCGCGCACTTCGTCGGGGGGCCGGTTCCAGTTCTCCGAGGAGAACGCGAAGACGGTGAGGACCTTCACCCCGATGTCGCCGCAGTGGTGCACGCAGGCGCGCAGGGCGTCGACGCCCTTCTTGTGCCCGGCCACCCGCGGCAGGAAGCGCTGGGTCGCCCAGCGGCCGTTGCCATCCATGACGATGGCGATGTGGTGGGGGACGGCGCGGGGCGGCTTGCTCATGGATCCATGGAGGCGGTCAGACCTCCATGATCTCCTTTTCCTTGCCGGCCACCAGCTGGTCGATCTCCGCGATGTGCTTGTCCGTGACCTTCTGCACGTCGGCTTCGGCGCGCTTCAGGTCGTCCTCGGTGGCGGTCTTGTCCTTCACCAGCTTCTTCACGTGCTCGTTGGCGTCGCGGCGCAGGTTGCGGATGGCGATCTTCGCGTTCTCGCCCTCGTGGCGCACCAGCTTGGTCATCTCCTTGCGGCGCTCCTCGCTCATGGGGGGCATCGGCACGCGCAGCAGGTCGCCCATGGAAGCGGGGTTCAGGCCGAGGTCGCTCTCGCGGATGGCCTTCTCGATCTTCGCGCCCATGCCCTTCTCGAACGGCTGCACGCTGATCGTGCGGGCGTCGAGCAGGTTGACGCTGGCCACCTGGCTGATCGGCATCATGCTGCCGTAGTACTCGACCTGCACGGTGTCGAGGATGGCCGGGTTGGCACGCCCGGTGCGGATCTTGGTCAGGGTGTTCTTGAACGCGGCGATGGTCTGGTCCATCTTGCCCTGCGTCGTCTGCTTGATTTCGGCGATCGTGGCCATGTTCTGCTCCTCTTCTTCAGGCGTACACCAGGGTGCCCTCGTCCTCGCCGAGCACCACGCGCCTGAGCGCCCCGTGCTTGAAGATCGAGAACACCTTGATCGGCAGCTTCTGGTCGCGGCACAGCGCGAAGGCCGTGGCGTCCATGATGCCCAGGTTCTTCGCCATGGCCTCGTCGAAGCTGATGCGGGAATAGCGCTCGGCCGAGGGGTCCTTCTGCGGGTCGGCGGAGTACACGCCGTCGACCTTGGTCGCCTTGAGCACCATCTCGGCGCCGATCTCGGCGCCGCGCAGGGCCGCCGCGGTGTCGGTGGTGAAGAAGGGATTGCCGGTGCCGGCCGCGAAGATCACGACCTTGCCCTCCTCCAGGTACTGCAGCGCCTTGGGCCGCACGTAGGGCTCGACCACCTGCTCGATGGCGATCGCCGACATGACGCGCGGCACCAGGCCCTGCTTCTGCATCGCGTCCGACAGGGCCAGCGAGTTCATCACCGTCGCCAGCATGCCCATGTAGTCGGCGGTGGCGCGGTCCATGCCGACCGAGCCGCCGGCCACGCCGCGGAAGATGTTGCCGCCGCCGATCACGACGGCGACCTGCACCCCCATGTGCACGACCTCGGCCACCTCCTCCACCATCCGCACGATCGTCGCGCGGTTGATGCCGAAGGCGTCATCCCCCATCAGGGCCTCGCCCGACAGCTTGAGCAGGATGCGCTTGTGGGCTGGCTGGGCGGGCATGGGGGACGGTCCTCTGGTCGTTGATGGGTCGAGTTTAGCGGTCAAGCGGGTCAGGCGGCCTGCTTGGCGGCGGCGACCTGGGCGGCGACTTCGGCGGCGAAGTCGTCGGCCTTCTTCTCGATGCCCTCGCCGACCACGTAGAGGGTGAAGCCCTTGACCTGCGTGTTGGCGGCCTTGAGCATCTGCTCCACGGTCTGCTTGTCGTTCTTCACGAACGGCTGGTTCAGGAGCGAGACTTCCTTCAGGTACTTCTGGACGGAGCCCTCGATCATCTTGGCGGCGATGTCGGCCGGCTTGCCGGACTCGGCGGCCTTGGCGGTGGCGACGTTGCGCTCCTTCTCGATCAGCTCGGCCGGCACGTCGGCGGACGACAGCGCCACGGGCTTCATGGCGGCCACGTGCATGGCGACGTCCTTGGCGGCGACGTCGTCACCCGTGTACTCCACGACCACCCCGATGCGGGTGCCGTGGACGTAGCTCACCAGCTTGTTCGGGCCGGAGAAGCGCTTGAAGCGGCGGAAGCTCATGTTCTCGCCGATCTTGCCGATCAGGCCCTTGCGCACGTCCTCCAGGGTGGGGCCGAAGCCGTCCTGGCTGTACGGCAGCGCGCCCAGGGCGGCGACATCGGCCGGGTCGTTCTTCGCCACCAGTTCGGCGGCGGCGCGGGCCATCGCCAGGAAGCTGTCGTTCTTGGTGACGAAGTCGGTCTCGCAGTTCACCTCCAGCAGCGCGCCGGTGGTGCCCTCGATGGACGCGGCGACCACGCCTTCGGCGGTGACGCGGGAAGCGGCCTTGCCGGCCTTGTTGCCCAGCTTGACGCGCAGCAGCTCCTCGGCCTTCTCCATGTTGCCTTCGGCCTCGGTCAGGGCCTTCTTGCATTCCATCATGGGGGCGTCGGTCTTGGCGCGCAGTTCGGCGACCATGCTTGCGGTGATTGCAGCCATTTGAATACCTCTTGTGTCTCTGTTCAGTTGAATCCGGGTGTGCAAAGGGGGCCCGAAAGCCCCCCTGCGTCGCGGGTCCGGCCCGTCGGTTACGCCGAGGCGCCTTCCTTGACTTCCACGAACTCGTCGCCGCCTTCGGCGACGGCGCGCTGCACGTCGGAGACGGCGTTGTTGCGGCCTTCCAGGATGGCGTCGGCCATGCCGCGCACGTACAGCGTGACGGCCTTGGCGGAGTCGTCGTTGCCGGGGATCACGTAGTCGATGCCCTCGGGGGAGTGGTTGGAGTCCACCACGCCGATGATCGGGATGCCCAGCTTCTGCGCCTCC
This sequence comes from Ramlibacter sp. bp-362, assembly GCF_054956735.1. Classification (NCBI taxonomy): domain Bacteria; kingdom Pseudomonadati; phylum Pseudomonadota; class Betaproteobacteria; order Burkholderiales; family Comamonadaceae; genus Ramlibacter; species Ramlibacter sp. bp-362. Next base: position 103,179 of record NZ_JBUDXE010000010.1, on the reverse strand, counting down.
GCGACGGCGATCTTGTGGAAGCCCACGTCCACCACGAACAGGGCGTCCGGCAGGGTGTTCATGTCCTGGATGCCGCCGATGTCCTTCTCGAGCTTGTCCAGCTCGCGCTGGAACATCAGCTGTTCCTTCTTGGACATGGACTCCAGGCCGGCTTCCTGCTGGGCCTTCATGTCCTTCAGGCGCTTCAGCGAGGTCTTGACGGTCTTGAAGTTGGTCAGCATGCCGCCCAGCCAGCGCTGGTCGACGTAGGGCATGCCGCAACGCTGGGCCTCGGCGGCGACCAGCTCGCGCGCCTGGCGCTTGGTGCCCACCATCAGGATCGTGCCGCGGTTGGCGGCCAGCTGCCGGGCGAACTTCATCGCCTCCTCGAACATGGGCAGCGTCTTTTCGAGGTTGATGATGTGGATCTTGTTGCGATGGCCGAAGATGAACGGGGCCATCTTGGGGTTCCAGAAGCGCGTCTGGTGTCCGAAATGGACACCGGCTTCCAGCATTTCACGCATGGATACGGTCATTGGGAGCTCCGAAGGTTGGGTCTAGAATCCCGCCCAGCAATCGCAGCGGTTGGCTGGCTGCGACACCTCGAGGGGCGGGATCCGCGATTTGCTTCGCTGACGACGGCTCATGCACCTCGCGCGTGCCGCCCGGCAAAACCGCAGGATTCTAGCACGCCCCTCCTCTCACACGCAGCCTCAGCCATGCCCCGTCCCGACCTCCACAGCACCCGCGAGCGCCTGCGCCAGGGCCTGAGCACCGCCGCCGGGGAACTGGGCCGCGCCCAGGCCGCCGCGCAGTCGCCGGCCAGCGCCCACGTGTTCCTGAAGACCCGCTTCGACGCCGCGCTGGCGGAGGCGAAGCGCACGCCGGCGGACACGCCGCTGGCGGGCCTGCCCGTCTCGATCAAGGACTTGTTCGACTGCGCCGGCGAGGTCACGGCCGCCGGTTCGGTGGTGCTGGCCGACGCCGCGCCGGCGACGGTGGACGCGCCTTCGGTGGCACGGCTGCGCGCCGCCGGCGGCGTGGTGGTGGGCCGCACCAACATGAGCGAGTTCGCGTTCTCGGGCGTGGGCATCAACCCGCACTACGGCACGCCGCCCAACCCGTGCGATCCGACGACGCCGCGCGTTCCGGGCGGGTCCTCCTCCGGCGCGGCGGTCTCCGTGGCCACCGGGACGTCCTTCATCGGCCTCGGGTCCGACACCGGCGGCTCGATCCGCATCCCGGCGGCGCTGTGCGGCATCGTCGGCTTCAAGAACACGGCGCGCCTGACCACCACCGAGGGCGCCTACCCGCTGTCCACGACGCTCGACACGGTGTGCGCGATGACGCTCAGCGTGCGCGACACCATCCTGGCGCACGAGATCCTGGCGGACCGCAAGGTGGCGCGCAGCGACAAGCCGCTGTCGGCCTACCGGCTCGCGATCGCCAGGGCGCAGATGCAGGACGGCCTGGACGCCACCGTGGCGCGCGCCTTCGAGCGCACGCTGCGCGCGCTGCGCGACGCCGGCGCCCGCATCGAGGAGATCCCGCTGGCGCAGATCCAGGACCTGGGCAGCATCCAGCCCAGCGGCGGCTTCTCCGCGGCCGAGAGCTATGCCTGGCACCGGCAGATGCTGGCCAACGAGGGCGAGCGCTACGACCCCCGCGTGCGCCACCGCATCGAGCGTGGCGCGAACATGAAAGCCTGGGAATACATCGACCTGCACCGCGCCCGCGCGGCCTGGATCCGCGACGTGGAGCAGGCCCTGGCCGGCTACGACGCCGTGCTGTCGCCCACCGTGCCCATGGTCGCCCCGCCCATCGCGGACATCGCGCCCGGTGCCGAGAGCGACGATGCCTTCTTCCGCGCCAACGCGCTGCTGCTGCGCAACACCAGCGTGGTCAACATGCTCGATGGCTGCGCGATCTCCCTGCCCTGCCAGGCCCCGGACGAACTGCCGGTCGGCCTGATGGCGTGGCACGGCGCGATGCACGACGACGCCATCCTCAACCTGTCGCTGCAGATCGAGCAACTGCTCTCCCCCGCCTCCTCCTGAACTGATGAAGATCGCGATCGTGGGCGCCGGCATCATCGGCGTGACCACTGCGTACGAGCTGGCCGCCGACGGCCACGAGGTGACCGTGCTCGAGCGGCACGGCGCCGCCGCCCTGGAAACCAGCTTCGCCAATGCCGGGGTCGTCGCCCCGGGCTACGTCACCCCCTGGGCCGCGCCCGGCATGACGGCCAAGGTGGCCCGCTACCTGTTCTCCCGCCATGCGCCGGTGCGCGTGTGCTGGCCGCTGGCGGCGCACGAGCTGCGCTGGATGCTGCGCTGGCGCCGCGCCTGCGACCTGCAGACCTACCTCGCCAACCGCGCGCGGCTGCAGCGCCTGGCCTTCTACAGCCGCCACCGCCTGCACCAGCTCACCGAGGACCTGCAGCTGGAATACGACCGCAGCACCGGCTACATGGTGCTGCTGCGGTCGGAGAAGGACCGCAGGATCGTGCAGCCGGGCCTGCAGGTGCTGCGCGACGCCGGCGTGCGCTTCCAGGAGATCGACGCGGCGCAGGCGCGCACCATCGAGCCGGCGCTCAACCCCGACACCGACTTCCTGGGGGCCGTCTACCTGCCCGACGACGAGGTGGGCAACTGCCGCCAGTTCGCCCTGCTGCTGAAGAACCAGGCGCAGGCGCTCGGCGCGCGCTTCGAATTCAACAGCGCCGTCGCGCCGCTGGATCCGGCCGATCCGACGCTGCTGCGCGTCACGCGCGGCAACGACGCGGTGCCGGCGGAGGCGCGCTTCGACGCCGTCGTGGTGTGCAGCGGGCTCGCCTCGGCGGCGCTGCTGCGGCCCGTGGGCCTGCGCGTGCCGCTGGCGGCCGTGCATGGGTATTCGGTCAGCGCACCGATCCGCGAGCCGCTGAACGCGCCGCGCAGCGGCGTGATGGACGACCGCTACAAGGTCGCGATCTCGCGCCTGGGCAACCGCGTGCGCGTGGCCGGCAGCGCCGAGATCGGCGGCGAGCCGAACGACAAGCGCCGCGCGTCCATCGACACCTTGTACAAGGTGCTGCACGACTGGTTCCCCGGCGCGGCGCAGCTCGCCAACACGGGCGCGGCCGTGCAGGAATGGAAGGGCGCCCGCCCCATGCTGCCGGACGGCCCGCCGGTACTGGGCGCCACGCACGCGCCCGGCGTGTGGGTCAACATCGGGCACGGCTCCAGCGGCTGGGCGCTGTCTTGCGGCAGCGCGCGGGCCGTGGCGGACTTGATCGCCGGCCAGGAGCCGGCGGTGGACCTGGAAGGCCTGGGCGTCGAACGCCTTTCCTGATCGTCACCCCCCGCCTCCGCGGGGATGACGGGAAGCACGCACAATGTGCGCATGCAGCGCGTCACCCCCGACCGCCCCTGGCCCCTGCACGACGTCGCGGCGATCCGGCGCATCGAGCAGCGGGCGGCCGCCGCGCTGCCCCCGCACGCACTGATGCAGCGCGCCGGCCTCGCGGTGGCGCGGCTGGCGCTCGCGGTGGCGCCGCACGCGCGCACGGTCTGGGTCGCCTGCGGGCCGGGCAACAACGGCGGCGACGGCTTCGAGGCGGCGCTGCACCTGAAGTCCTGGGGAAAGGACCCTGTCGTCACCTGGCTGGGCGAGGAAGCGCGCGCGCCGGAGGACGCCCGGGCCTCGCTGGCGCGCGCGCGCGCGGCCGGTGTGGTGTTCGCGCCGGAGCCGCCGGCCACGTGGGACCTGGCGATGGACGCGCTCCTGGGCATCGGCGCACGGCGGGCACCCGAGGGCGACCTGCGCGCGCACATCGAACGGATGAACGCCGGCAAGGCGCCGGTGCTTGCGGTGGACCTGCCTTCGGGACTGGACGCGGACACCGGCGCGGCCGGCGTCGCCGTGCGCGCGACGCACACGCTCTCGCTGCTCGCGCTCAAGCCGGGGCTGTTCACGGCGCAGGGGCGCGATGCGGCGGGCGCTGTCTGGTTCGACGGCCTGCAAGTGGACCTTGTGGAAGCGCCGGCCGCCCTGCTCTGCGGCCCACCCGGTCCAGCCGCGCGCCCGCACGCCAGCCACAAGGGCAGCTACGGCGACGTCGCCGTGATCGGCGGCGCGCCCGGCATGGCCGGCGCCGCGCTGCTGGCCGGCCGCGCCGCCCTGCACCATGGCGCGGGCCGGGTGTTCGTCGGGCTGCTCGATCCGGCGGCACCGGGGCTGGATCCGGCGCAGCCGGACCTGATGCTGCGGGCCTGGGACAGCCTGGATCTTGCGCGCATGACCGTCGCCTGCGGCTGCGGCGGTGGGGATGCGGTGAGGCGGGCGTTGCCGGCGGCGCTGAGGGCCGGGGCGCTGGTGCTGGATGCGGATGGGTTGAATGCGATCGCGGCGGATGCGCAGTTGCAGGCGCTGCTGCAGGCGCGTGGCCGGCGCGGATCGCCGACGGTGCTGACGCCGCATCCGCTGGAGGCGGCGCGGCTGCTGGGGAGCGACACGGGTGGGGTGCAGAAGGACAGGCTTGGTTCGGCGCGCGAATTGGCGCGGCGTTTCGGGAGCGTCGTCGTGCTGAAAGGGTCCGGGACGGTGGTCGCGGCGCCGGACGGGTCGGTGCGGATCAACCCGACCGGGAATGCCAGGCTGGCGATCGCGGGCACGGGCGACGTGCTGGCGGGAATGATCGCGGCGCGGCTGGCGAATGGGGAGGGCGCGACGGAGGCGGCGGCGGGCGCCGTGTACCTCCACGGACTGGCGGCAGATCGGTGGCCGGACGGCCAGCCCCTCACGGCATTGGCGCTCGCCTCACGCTCCGCGTGAGCGGACTTGTCATTGCGGCCTCGAGCCGCAATCCATCGGGGAGTGGCACGGCGCCACCGTGGATCCCGGGTCGAGCCCGGGATGACATCCTTCTACCCCCGCCCCACGAACGGCATCTTCGTCGCCATCACCGTGTGGAACAGCACGTTGGCCTCCAGCGGCAGGCTGGCCATGTACAGGATGGACTGGCCGACGATGGCGACGTCCATCAGCGGTTCCACCGCGATCTCCCCGTTGGCCTGCGGCACGCCCTTGGCCATGCGCGCGGCCATGTCGGTGTGGGCGTTGCCGATGTCGATCTGGCCCACCGCGATGTTGTAGCGGCGGCCGTCCAGGGACGCCGTCTTGGTCAGGCCCGTCACCGCGTGCTTGGTCGCCGTGTAGGCGATCGAGTGCGGCCGCGGCGCGTGCGCCGAGATCGAGCCGTTGTTGATGATGCGCCCGCCCATGGGCTGCTGCGACTTCATCACGCGGAAGGCGTTCTGGATGCCGTAGAACACCCCGCTCAGGTTGGTGTCGACCACGCGCCGCCAGTCGGCCGGGTCCATGTCCTCCAGCGGGGCCGCCGGCAGGCCGGTGCCCGCGTTGTTGAACAGCAGGTCGACGCGGCCGAAGGCCTGCACCGTCGCGTCGAACAGCGCCCGCACCGAAGCGGGATCGGTGATGTCGGTCGGCACCGCGAGCGCGCGCTCCGGCGCCTGCTTCACCACTTCCTGCAGCAGTTCGGCGCGGCGGCCGGCCACGGCCACGCGCCAGCCGGCGCCCAGCAGGGCCTGCGCGGCCGCGCGGCCGACGCCGGTGCCGCCTCCGGTGACGATCGCGACCTGCCCGGCCGCGGCGGATTTCTCTGCCATGGGTTCTCCTCCTGTGTTCGGGTTCAGCGCCGCGTCTTGCGCGCCACGCGGGTCTTGGCCGCCGCCTTCTTGGCCGCCGTCTTCGCGGCGTCCACCGGCGACCTGGCCTTCTTGCCCGCCGCCGCCTTCTTGGCGGCGCGCTTGGTCGAGCTCTTGGCCGGCACGCCTTCGCGCGCGGGCGCGACGCCCTTGTCCTTCAACGCGCGGGCCATGAGGTCCTCGCCCTCGCGCACCAGCCGGAAGTCGATCTTGCGGCCGTCCAGGTCGACGCGGCTCACCTGCACGCGCAGCCGCGTGCCGATGGCGTAGCGGATGCCGGTGCGCTCGCCGCGCAGTTCCTGCCGGGCCTCGTCGAACTTGAAGTACTCGCCGCCCAGCTCGGTGATGTGCACCAGGCCCTCGACGTACATCGCGTCCAGCGTGACGAAGATGCCGAAGCTGGTGACGGCCGTGACCACGCCGGAATACTCCTCGCCCAGGTGGTCGCGCATGTACTTGCACTTGAGCCAGGCCTCGACGTCGCGGCTGGCCTCGTCGGCGCGCCGCTCGTTGGCGCTGCAATGGAAGCCCGCAGCCTCCCAGGCCTGCAGCTCGCGCGGCGAGGCGGCGATCTTCGCCCGCGGCTTCAGCTTCGGCGGCGACACCCGCGCGGCGAGGCGCCGCGCCAGTTTCTCGTGCGCCTCGCCCGGCGTGGGCAGCGCCGGCAACTGGTAGCGCTCGTCCTCCAGGATCGCCTTGATCACGCGGTGCACCAGCAGGTCGGGATAGCGCCGGATCGGGCTGGTGAAGTGCGTGTAGGCCTCGTAGGCCAGGCCGAAGTGGCCGCTGTTGATCGGCGTGTAGATCGCCTGCTGCATGGAGCGCAGCAGCATGGTCTGGATCTGCTGCGCGTCAGGCCGCTCCTTCGTGGCGAGCGCGATCTTCTGGAACTCCATCGGGGCCGGGTCCTCGGAGATCGTCATGCCCACGGCGAGCGCCTTGAGGTAGGTGCGCAGGATCTCCTTCTTCTCCGGCGTCGGCCCTTCGTGCACGCGGTACAGGCCCGGGTGGCCGGCCTGCTGGATGAAGTCGGCGGCGCAGACGTTCGCGGCGAGCATCGCCTCCTCGATCAGCTTGTGCGCGTCGTTGCGCACGCGCGGCACGATCTGCTCGATGCGGCCGTTCTCGTCGCAGATGATCTGCGTCTCCACGGTGTCGAAGTCCACGGCGCCGCGGGCCTCGCGCGCCATCAGCAGCGCCCGGTAGACGTCGTGCAGGTTCAGGAAGTGCGGCACCAGTTCCTTGCGCCGGGTCGCTTCCGGCCCGCGCGTGTTCGCCAGGATCGCGGCGACCTCGGTATAGGTCATGCGCGCGTGGCTCCACATCACCGCCGGATAGAACTGGTAGGCGTGGATGTCGCCCGTCGCCGTGACCAGCATGTCGCAGACCATGCACAGGCGCTCGACCTCGGGATTGAGCGAGCACAGGCCGTTGGACAGCTTCTCCGGCAGCATCGGGATCACGCGGCGCGGGAAGTAGACGCTCGTGGCGCGGTCGTACGCGTCGACGTCGATCGCGCTGCCGGTGGTCACGTAGTGGCTGACGTCGGCGATGGCGACCAGCAGGCGCCAGCCCTTGCCGCGGCCGACCTTCGCCGGCTCGCAGTAGACGGCGTCGTCGAAGTCGCGGGCGTCCTCGCCGTCGATGGTCACCAGCGGCACGTCGGTCAGGTCCACGCGCTTCTTGCGGTCGGCCGGCCGCACCTTGTCGGGCAGGCTGCGCGCCTGCGCGATGCAGGCTTCCGAGAACTCGTGCGGCACGCCGTACTTGCGCACCGCGATCTCGATCTCCATGCCGGGATCGTCGATCTCGCCCAGCACTTCCTTCACGCGGCCCACGGGCTGGCCATAGAGGCTCGGCGGCTCGGTCAGTTCGACCACCACCACCTGGCCCGCCTTCGCGAGGCCGGTGGCGCCCTTGGGGATCAGCACGTCCTGGCCGTAGCGCTTGTCTTCCGGCGCCACCAGCCACACGCCGCTTTCGTGCAGCAGCCGGCCGATGATGGGATGCGGCGGCCGCTCGACGATCTCGACGACGCGGCCCTCGGGCCGGCCCTTGCGGTCGTGCCGCACGATGCGCGCCCGCACGCGGTCGCGGTGCAGCACCGCGCGCATCTCGTTGGGGGGCAGGTAGATGTCGGCTTCGCCGTCGTCGCGCACCACGTAGCCGTGGCCGTCGCGATGCCCCTGGATCACGCCCTCGATCTCATCGAGGAGTCCGGCGCCATTGTTTCGTTCGATGTTTTTGATATACAATCTTGTTTTTCCTGAAATGCCCAGGTGGCGGAATTGGTAGACGCACTAGTTTCAGGTACTAGCGAGTAACATCGTGGAGGTTCGAGTCCTCTCCTGGGCACCAGACAAGACGAGAAGCCGGCCGATGCCGGCTTTTTGTTTGGGCCCCAATTCTCGACACGAGGGGCATCATAAGGCCGGCACCCGCCGGCCTTGTTGTTTGTGCGCCCGTCAGACGGGCTCGGCCACGAGATCGTGGCCATCGGTGGCCACGATGCGGGCCCGGGTGAACTCGCCGACGGCGAGGCGCTTGCTCAGCTTTTGCGGCGGCAGCAGGCGCACGGTGCCGTCGATCTCCGGCGCGTCCGCGTAGCTGCGGCCGACGCCGCCGTTGCGGCCCAGCGCCGGCGCCGCGTCCACCAGCACCTGCATGGTCGCGCCGACGCGCCGCTGCAGCCGCTGCGCCGACACTTCCTCGGCCACCGCCATGAAGCGGGCGCGCCGCTCCTCGCGGACTTCCTGCGGCAGCATGCCGGGCAGTTCGTTGGCCGCGGCGCCCTCCACCGGGCTGTAGGCGAAACAGCCGGCGCGGTCGATCTGCGCCTCGCGCACGAAGTCCAGCAGGTGTTCGAACTCCTCCTCCGTCTCGCCGGGGAAGCCGGCGATGAAGGTGCTGCGCACCACGATCTCGGGGCACAGCTCGCGCCAACGGGCGATGCGCTCGAGGTTCTTCTCGCCGCTGGCCGGGCGCTTCATCCGCCGCAGCACGTCCGGGTGGCTGTGCTGGAACGGGACGTCCAGGTAGGGCAGCACGAGGCCCTGCGCCATCAGCGGGACGATCTCGTCGACATGCGGGTACGGATACACGTAGTGCAGCCGCACCCAGGCGCCGTGCGGCGCCGCGAGTTCGCCGAGCGCCGCCACGAGGTCCAGCATGCGCGTCTTGACCGGACGGCCGTCGAAGAAGCCGGTGCGGTACTTCGTGTCCACGCCGTAGGCCGACGTGTCCTGGCTCACCACCAGCAGTTCCTTCACGCCCGACTCGAACAGCGCCCGCGCCTCCTTCAGCACGTCGCCGACCGGCCGCGAGACCAGGTCGCCCCGCATCGAAGGGATGATGCAGAAGGTGCAGCGGTGGTTGCACCCCTCGCTGATCTTGAGGTACGCGTAGTGCTTGGGCGTCAGCTTGATGCCAGCTGCCGGCACCAGGTCCACGAAGGGATCGTGCGGCTTGGGCAGGTGCGCGTGCACCGCGTCCATCACCTCCTGCGTGGCGTGCGGGCCGGTGACGGCCAGCACCGAGGGATGGACGTTGTGCACCATGTTGCCGCCGGCCGCGTCGCTGCGCGCGCCCAGGCAGCCGGTGACGATGACCTTGCCGTTGCTGGCGAGCGCCTCGCCGATGGTGTCCAGGCTCTCCTTGACGGCGTCGTCGATGAAGCCGCAGGTGTTGACGATCACCAGGTCGGCGCCCTCGAAGGTCTTGGACGTGGCGTAGCCCTCGGCGCTCAGCTGGGTCAGGATCAGTTCGGAATCGGTCAGCGCCTTGGGGCAGCCGAGGCTCACGAAGCCCACCCTGGGCGTGCTCGTGGCGGTGTCGGGGATGGCGGTCTCGCTCATCCCCGTATTGTCCCTGTATTGGAAAGTCCTATTTCTTGATGCCGAATGCCGCGAGCATCTGCTCGGTGTTCTTCTGCATCTGGTCCAGCATGGCCTTGGACTGTTCGGCGTAGGTGCCCGCCATGGCGGGCATGGGCATGTTCATGAACTGCGCCCACATCTCCGGGGTGAAGTTCTTGGACTGTTCCGCCATCTGGCTCTGCAGGTCGGTGAAGGCCTGCACGTTCTTCTCCAGGTAGCTGCCCATGAAGCCCTGCATCGCGTGGCCGTAGAACCGGATGATGTTGGCCAGCGCGGCCTCCGTGAACATGGGCGCGCCGCCGGCCTCCTCCTCCAGGATGATCTGCAGCAGGATGCTGCGCGTGAGGTCCTCGTTGGTCTTGGCGTCGCGCACCACGAAGGGCTGGTTGTCCATCACCAGCTGCTTGACTTCGGCCAGGGTGATGTAGGTGGAGGTCTCGGTGTCGTAGAGCCGGCGGTTGGGATACTTCTTGATCACGCGCTGCGCGGGCCGCGCGGCGCCGCTGGCTTTCTTGCTGGTCACGAACGGGACTCCTCGGGGCGGGCTGCAGCCCGCACTGTTGCGTTGCAGCAGATTCTAGGGAGCCCACCCGGCCGGGATGCCGGGGTCAACCCTTACCGAAGACTACACTGCCGAGGCATGGGACCCATGGGCAGCTTCCTGGCCATCGCGGTGCTGATCCTCCTCAGCGCCTTCTTCTCGCTGGCCGAAATCTCGCTGGCGGCGGCGCGCCGCCTGCGGCTGCGCCAGCTCGCCGACGAGGGCGAGCCGCGGGCCGAGCGCGTGCTGGAGATCCAGCGCCAGCCCGGCGACTACGTGACCGTGGTGCAGCTGGGCCAGAACATGGTCGCGATCCTCGGCGGCATCGTCGGCGAAGGCGCCCTCACGCCCTACGTGCTGCCGCTGCTGGGCTTCGTGGAGGCCCAGGCCGCGCAGTCCATCGCCTTCATCGTCTCCTTCCTGGTCATCACCTCCCTGTTCACCCTCTTCTCGGACCTGTTCCCCAAGCGCCTGGGGCTGGCTGAGCCGGAGCGGCTGGCGATCCGGGTGGTGACGCCCATGCTCTGGTGGATCCGCATCCTGCGCCCGGCCGTGTGGCTGTTCAACGGCGTGGCCGGGCTGCTGTTCAAGCTCTTCGGGCTGCCGGCGCAGCGCGACGAGCGCATCACCTCGGCCGACATCCTGGCGCTGGCGGCCGCGGGCGCCGAATCGGGCGTGCTGCACGCGCAGGAGCAGCAGGTGATCGAGAACCTGTTCGAGCTCGACACGCGGACGGTCCAGAGCGCGATGACCCCGCGCGAGCGGGTCGTGCACTTCCTGCTGGACGACGACGAGGAGGCGATCCGCACCCGCATCGCCGCCGAGCCGCACTCCACCTACCTCGTGTGCGACGGCAGCATCGACGGCGTGGTCGGCTACGTGGACGCGGCCGACCTGTTCGCCCTGATGCTGAAGGACGAGCCGATCACGCTGCAGGGCGAGCCGGCCAAGGCGCTGGTGCAGAAGCCGCTGCTGGTGCCCGACCGCCTGACGCTGTCGGAAGTGCTGACGCAGTTCCGGCAGGCGCACGAGGACTTCGCCATCATCGTCAACGAGTACAGCCTGGTGGTCGGCGTCATCACGCTGAACGACGTGATGAGCACCGTCATGGGCAGCCTGGTGGGGCCGGACGACGAGGGGCAGATCGTGCGGCGGGAGGACGGCTCCTGGCTCATGGACGGTCTCACGCCCATCCTGGAGGTGCTGCGCGCCATCGATGCCGACCCCGAGGACCTGCCGCTGCGCGGCCAGTACGGCACGCTCTCCGGCTTCCTGATGGTGATGCTGCGGCGCATGCCGCGCCGCACGGACCGCGTGAACTGGAACGGCTTCCGCTTCGAGGTGATGGACGTCGACCACTACCGCATCGACCAGGTGCTGGTCACGCCCGTGCCGCCGGCGGCCGCCGGCGCGCCCGCCGCCGCCGAAGCGACGGCGCCGTGAACTTCCACTTCACCTGGCTCGAGGACTTCCTGTCGCTCGCGGCCACCGGCAATTTCTCGCGCGCGGCGGAGGACAGGCACAGTTCCCAGCCGGCCTTCAGCCGCCGCATCCGGGCGCTGGAGGAATGGCTGGGCGCCCCGCTGGTGGACCGCAGCAGCCAGCCGGCGCGGCTGACGGAAGTCGGCACCTGGTTCCAGGGTGTCGCCGAGGACCTGGTCGCGCGGACGGCGCGCCTGCCCGGCGAGGCGCGGCAAGTCGCCGAGGCGAGCTCGGTGACGCTGCGCATCGCCAGCACGCACGCGCTGTCCTTCACCTTCCTGCCGCGCTGGCTGCGCAGCCTGGAATCGCTGCTCACGCTGGGCCCGGTGGAACTGACCTCGGACGTGCTCGCGCGCTGCGAGGCGCAGATGCAGGAAGGCAAGGTCCACTTCGTGCTGGCCCACGCGCATCCGCGCCTGCAGGGATCGCTCGACTCGGACCGCTACCTCTCCGCGGTCATCGGCAGCGACCAGCTGGTGCCGGTCGCGCGGGCCGACGCGGAAGGACGGCCCGTGCACAGCCTGGACGGCGCGGAGTGCGTGCCCCTGCTCGCCTACAGCGAGCAGTCGGGCACGGGACGGATCGTCCGCAGCGTCGTGGGCCGCCCGCTGGAAGAGATCCCGCACCAGGTCGTCTTCACCGCGCATCTCGCGTCGGTGCTGCGCTCGATGGCGCTGGACGGCCGCGGCATCGCGTGGGTCCCGCGCTCGCTGGTGGAGGAGGACCTGGCGCACGGCCGCCTCGTCGCGGCTGCGCAGCCGCGCTGGAACGTGGACCTCGAGGTCCGCCTGTACCGCCAGCGCGAAAGCGTGGGCCGCGCCGCCGAAGCCTTCTGGCGCGCCGCCACCCGAGGCTTTTCTCCCTCTCCCGCTCGCGGGAGAGGGCCGGGGTGAGGGCAGCGGGCCTCAGCCCGCCAGCGCCTTCATCTCCCGATAGAGGTCCGACTTCCCCTCGAACCCGATCCCCGGCAGCTCCGGCAGCGTGACGTGGCTGTCCACCACCTTCACCCCATCCGGGAAGCCGCCGTAGGGCTGGAACAGGTCCGGATAGGACTCGTTGCCGCCCAGCCCCAGGCCGGCCGCGATGTTCAGCGACATCTGGTGGCCGCCGTGCGGCACGCAGTGGCTGGGCGACCAGCCGTGCTCCTTCAGCATGTCCAGCGTGCGCAGGTACTCCACCAGCCCGTAGCTCAGGGCGCAGTCGAACTGCAGCCAGTCGCGGTCGGGGCGCATGCCGCCGTAGCGGATCAGGTTGCGGGCGTCCTGCATCGAGAACAGGTTCTCACCGGTGGCCATCGGGTTCTTGTAGAAACCGCGCAGCGTGGCCTGCAGCTCGAAGTCCAGCGGGTCGCCGGCCTCCTCGTACCAGAACAGGTCGTAGGGTTCCAGCGCCTTGGCGTAGGCGATGGCCGTCTCCAGGTCGAAGCGCCCGTTGGCGTCCACGCACAGGCGCTGGCCGTCCTGCAGCACCTCCATGATCGCGTCGATGCGGCGCAGGTCTTCCTCCAGCGTGCCGCCGCCGATCTTCTTCTTGACGACCGTGTAGCCGCGGTCGAGGTAGCTGCGCATCTCGTCCTGCAGCTTGCGCAGGTCCTGCCCGGGGTAGTAGTAGCCGCCGGCGGCATAGACGAACACCTTGCGGTTCGGCTTGCCGTCGCCGTAGCGGTCGGCCAGCAGCTGGAAGAGCGGCTTGCCCGCGATCTTGGCGACGGCGTCCCAGACCGCCATGTCGATCGTGCCGATCGCGACCGAGCGCTCGCCGTGGCCGCCCGGCTTCTCGTTCCGGAACATCGCGGCCCAGATCCTGTGCGGATCCAGGTTGTCGCCGCTGTCGTCCACCAGCGAGGCCGGATCGGCTTCCATGATGCGCGGGATGAAGCGCTCGCGCATCATGCTGCCCTGCCCGTAGCGCCCGTTGGAGTTGAACCCGTAGCCGACCACCGGCTTGCCGTCGCGGACGACGTCGGTGACCACGGCCACGAGGCTCAGCGTCATCTTGCTGAAATCGATGTAGGCGTTGCGGATGGAGGAGCTGATCGGGACGGTCTTCTCGCGGATCTCGACGATCTTCATGGCGGCGTTCGGGGGTGGAGCGTTGGGAAGCCCCGATCATCGCCGCTGGCCGCGCGCCGGGCCAATGCGCGTTTTGGCTCGTTCGATGCATGGGACGAACCGGCCGCCCAAGAAAAAACAGGCCCCCGTACGGGGGCCTGTTTCCTGGATTGGTAGGCGCGATTGGACTCGAACCAACGACCCCCACCATGTCAAGGTGGTGCTCTAACCAGCTGAGCTACGCGCCTGTCGTTGAGCCCGAGATTCTAGCACGGCTCGGACTTGCGCCCTCTCCCGCTTGCGGGAGAGGGCCGGGGTGAGGGACCCTAGCGCCGCCGCGCCGCCCGCACGCCCGGCACGTCCATCACCGAGACCAGCACCTTCGCCAGCCGCTGCGAGTCCGCGATCTCCACCGTGAACGTCATCCAGGCGATCCCGCGGACCGACTGGGTCTGCACGCCGACCACGTTCATCTTCTCCTTGGCGAACACCTCGGAGATGTCGCGCAGCAGCCCCTGCCGGTCCGCCGCCTCGATGGCCACGTCCACCGGGTACACGGCCGCCTCGCCGCCCTTGGGCAGGCCCCACTCCACCTCGATCACCCGCTCGGGGCTGCGCCCGGCGATCTCGCGGAAGTTGGAGCAGTCGCGGCGGTGCACGCTCACGCCCTTGCCGCGCGTGACGAAGCCGCTGATGGCGTCCGGCGGCGCCGGCTTGCAGCACTTGGCCAGCTGCGTCATGAGCGAATCGACGCCCACCACCAGCACGCCGCCCTTGGGCGCCTTGGCCTCCACCGGCTTCGACTTCTTCGCCAGCAGGACCTCGTCCTCGCTCGGCGCCTCCGGCGGCGGGTGCAGCAGCACCTCGATGTTGCGCAGCGAGAATTCGTCCTTGCCGACGACGGCGAACAGGTCGTCGGCCGAGCGGAAGCCCAGGCGCGAGGCCAGGTCCTCCAGCTTCAGCGCCGTGCGGCCCTCGCGCTGCAGCAGCCGCTCCACCAGTTCGCGGCCGCGCGCGACCGTCTCGTGCCGCACCTGCTCGTTGAACCAGGCGCGCGCCTTCGCGCGCGCGCGGTGGCTCGCGAGGAAGCCGAGGTCGGGGTTCAGCCAGTCGCGCGAAGGACCACCCTCCTTCGCGGCGACGATCTCCACCGTCTGCCCGTTCTTCAGCGGCGTGTTCAGCGGCACCATCGCGCCGTCCACGCGGGCGCCGCGGCAGCGATGGCCCAGGTCGGTGTGCACGCTGTAGGCGAAGTCCACCGGCGTTGCCCCTTGCGGCAGCTCCACCACCGAGGCCTGCGGCGTCAGCACGTAGATCCGGTCCTCGAACAGGCCCTGCACCGAGCCGGCGAGGTCGCGCTCCCAGGCGAGCAGCTGGCGCAGAACGGCGATCTTGGTGTCGTACTCGGTCGAGGCGCTGATGCCGGCGTAGCCCTTCTGCCCCGCCTCCTTGTACGCCCAGTGCGCGGCGACGCCGTGCTCCGCGTGCTCGTGCATCGCCTGCGTGCGGATCTGGATCTCGATCGGCCGCCCCGCCGCGTCGCGCACCACCGTGTGCAGCGACTGGTAGCCGTTGGGCTTGGGCTTGGCGATGTAGTCGTCGAACTCCTCCAGCACCGGCGTGAAATGCGAGTGCACCCAGTCCAGCGCCGCGTAGCAGTCCTTCACGTCGGGCACGATCACGCGCAGCGCCCGCACGTCCAGCACCTGGCTGAATTCCAGCGACTTGCCGCGCATCTTCTTGACGATGCTGTAGATGTGCTTGGGCCGGCCGTGCACCTGGGCGAAGAGGCCCTGCGCCCGCAGGTCGGCCTCCAGCCGGCTGCGCAGCTGCTCGACGTACTGCTCGCGCTCGACCCGCTTCTCGTCCAGCCAGCCGGCGACGCGCCGGTAGGTGTCGGGCTCCAGGAAGCGGAAGGCCAGGTCCTCCATCTCCCACTTCACCTGCCAGATGCCCAGGCGGTTGGCCAGCGGCGCGAACACCTGCAGCGCCTCGCGCGCCACGCTGGGATGCAGCACCTGCTTGGTCGCCGCGAACCACCGCAGCGTCTGCAGGCGCGAGGCCAGCCGAAGCAGCACGACCCGCAGGTCGCGCGAGAAGGCCAGCAGCATCTTGCGGACCATCTCGGTCTGCACGGCGGGGTCGTCGAGCAGGCGCGAGGCGCCGTCGGCGCCGCGCGCCTGGATCTGCACGCGCACCAGCTTGTTGGTCTCGATGGCCAGCGCCGCGTAGCTTTCGCCGAAGGCCTTGGCGATCACCTCCTGCGGCTTGTTCAGGTGGGCGCAGGCGTAGACCAGGTAGCTCGCGGCCTGCATGGCCTCGGAGCCGCCCATGGACTTCAGGATGCCGGCCACCGCGTCGGCGTGCGCGAGCGTGTTCTCGCCGGTGTCCAGCGTCTCGCCGGCGATCAGCGGTTCGGCGAAGGCACGGGCGCGCGACAGCGCGTGCGCCTGCTGCGGCAGCGCCTGCTCGGCGGCCGCCACGAGGTCGGGGACGGCGAGCGCGGCGTCACCCTGTTCCGCGGCCTGGCTTTTCATCGGCGGGGGATTCCTTGGCCAGCAGGAAGGCGGCGACCGCCTCGACCTGCCCGGGTGCGACGAGCGTCGGCGCGTGCCCGACGCCCTCGAATTCGACGAGGCGCGGCTTCGGCCCGCGCCGCTGCATTTCCTGCGCCGTCGCGGCGGACAGCAGGTCGGATTGCGCGCCGCGCAGCAGCAGCGTGCGCGCGCGGATGTTGTCGTACAGCTGCCAGAGCGCCGCCTGGCCGGCCTGCGCCGCCGCCTCGTCCAGCGTGCGGAAGGGCACGGCGATCGCCGGGTCGTAGTGCAGCGTGAAGCCGCCCTGCGGCAGCGGCTTGACCATCGCCTGCGAGAGCGCCAGCCACTGTTGCGGCGTGTGCGGACCGAAGCCCTGCGAGACCTGCCACATGGCGTCGGCCGCCTGCTGCACCGATTCGAACCGGCCCGTGTGGCCCAGGTACGTGCCGATGCGCTGCAGCGCGCTCCACTGGATCACGGGGCCGACGTCGTTGAGCACCAGGCGGCGCACCGGCGCAGGCAGCGGCAGGCCCGGCGTGCCGGCCAGGCCCATGCCGATCAGCCCGCCCATGCTCGTGCCCACCCAGTCGAGCGCCGCGATCGGCGCCTGCGCATGCAGCTGCGCGAGCATCTGCAGCATGTCGGCCACGTAGGTCGGCACGACGTAGCCCATGGGATCGGCCAGCCAGTCGCTGCGGCCGCGGCCCACGACGTCGGGGCACGCCACGCGCAGCGGCCGCGGGCTGCGTTCCACCAGCGCGCGCGCCAGCACGTCGAAGTCGCGGCCCTGGCGCGACAGCCCGTGCGCGCACACGACCACGTGCGGCGCGTCGGCCGCGCCCCACAGCCAGTACGCCATGCGATGGCTGCCGGCCGGCTCGGGGCACGATACGTAGTTCAGCGTAGGGACGGTCATGGATGCGCGCGCGGCGTGGAAAGGGATACGCTCTGCCCACGTCATCCTAAATCATCCCGGAGAGAGAAAAACCATGCTCAAAGGCAAGACCGCCCTCGTCACCGGCTCCACCAGCGGCATCGGCCTGGGCATCGCCCGGGCGCTCGCCCGCCAGGGCGCCGACATCGTGCTGAATGGCTTCGGCGACGCCGAGGGCCCGAAGCGCGAGATCGCGGCGCTGGGCGTGAAGGTGGGCTACCACGCCGCCGACATGAGCAAGCCGGCCGAGATCGAGGCGATGATGAAGTACGCCGCCGAAGCGTTCGGGCGCGTGGACGTGCTCGTCAACAACGCCGGCATCCAGCACGTCGCCGCCATCGAGGACTTCCCGCCCGAGCGCTGGGACGCGATCCTCGCGATCAACCTGTCGAGCGCCTTCCACACCACGCGCCTGGCGTTGCCCGCCATGCGCAAGGCGAACTGGGGCCGCATCATCAACGTCGCTTCCGTGCACGGCCTGGTCGCCTCGGCGCAGAAGGCCGCCTACGTCGCCGCCAAGCACGGCATCGTGGGCCTCACCAAGGTGACGGCGCTGGAAACGGCCACCACCGGCATCACCTGCAACGCGATCTGCCCCGGCTGGGTGCTGACGCCGCTGGTGCAGAAGCAGGTGGACGCGCGCGCCGCCGAACACAAGCTGTCCAACGAGGAAGCGAAGAAGCAGCTGCTGGCCGAGAAGGAGCCCTCGCTGCAGTTCACCACGCCCGAGGAACTGGGCGAACTCGCCGTGTTCTTCTGCTCCGACGCCGCGAAGAACGTGCGTGGCGCGGCGTGGAACATGGACGGCGGCTGGGCGGCGCAGTAAGCCTCAATCCCCCAGCTTCAGCTCGTACGGGTGCGTGAGCTCGAAGCGGTCGTCGGCCAGGTCGTAGTCCCAGCGCTCCACGTGGCACACGCGGGCGGCGCCGTTCGCGGGTGGCTTCCAGCGCACCAGGTTGACCGAGTTGGGCGTGCCGTGCCGCACGCGGCGCGACAGCGCCGTGCCCGCCTGGATGCAGTACAGCGGCCGCTGCGTGGCGGCCTCCGCGCGGGCGCACAGGTCGCTGACGTAAGGCAGGTGGATGTGGCCGCCCAGCACGAGGTCGGCGCCCGCGCGGGCCCACGCCTGCACCGCCTCTTCCCCTCCGTGCAGGCGGTTCTCCTCGTCTTCCGGGCGCATCACGCAGGCCGGCTGGTGCGTGACGACGACGCGCAGCTGGCTCGCCGGCGCGCCGCGCAACCGCTGCACGACGCGCTCGATCTGCCGGGGGGAGACCTCGCCGTCCTTGTGCCGGTGCGCCCGCGTGGTGTTCACGCCGATCACCAGCACGTCCGCGAAGGCGAGCTCCGGCTCCAGGTCGTCGCCGAAGGCGGCCTGGTAGCCGGCATAGGGCGAGAAGAGGCGCGCCGCCACGTTGTAGAGCGGGATGTCGTGGTTGCCCGGCAGCGCGAGCAGGCGCTCGACGCCCAGCGAATCGCAGAAGCGCCGCGCCGCGGCGAACTGCGCGCGCCGCGCGCGCTGCGTGACGTCGCCGCTGAGGACCACCGCGTCCGGCCGCTGCTCGCGCGCCAAGGCCTGCAGGGCCGCGACGACCGGCGCTTCCTCGGTCCCGAAGTGCGTGTCGGAGATGTGCAGCAGCACCGTCATTTGCGCGGCAGCCTCTCTTCCTCGGGCGGCAGCAGCACGCGCAGCGGCCGCGGCGAGACGGTGAAGCGCAGCGGCAGTTCCATCCACTGCACCTCGCCGTCGGTGGCCACCTTGAGGCGGCGCGCGCTGCGCGTGGCCGCCGTCAGCGAGCGCAGCGCCAGGGTCTGGATCTCGCGCTCCCCGCCCAGCGTGCCGAAGGCCGCCGCGGCCAGCATGCGCAGCTTGGCCCAGGCATCCAGCGGCCGCACCAGCACGCAGGCGAGCCGGCCGCTGCCGACCTGCGCCACGACGTCCTCCGGCAGGCCCACGCGTTCGAGCTGCACCCGGTTGTTGCTGAGGAAGACGCTGGCCGTGCGCAGCGGGCGCACGTCGCCGTCCATGTCCACGTCCAGCCGCAGGCGCAGCCGCCATTCGAACAGCGTCTTCAGCGCCGCCAGCATCGCCACCCAGCGCCTCCGCCCCAGCTTCCGCTTGACCTCCTCCCGGTCGGCCAGCAGCTTGGGATAGAGGCCCACCGACGCGTTGACCAGGAACACGCGTTCGTTCACCAATCCCACCTGCACCGGCTCGGGCCGCGCGCGCAGCAGCGCACGCGTCGCCTCTGCTGCGTCCAGCGGCAGCCCGAGGTCGCGCGCGAACAGGTTGAAGGTGCCCTGCGCGATGACGCCCAGCACGCAGCCGTGCGTGAGCGCCGCCTGCGCGGCGCAGTTGATCGTGCCGTCGCCGCCCACCGCCACCAGCACGCCACCCTGGCCGGCCACCTCGCGGGCGGCCTGCTGGCAGGCCTGCACGATCCCGCCACGGGGCACCTCGACGAAGCGGTGGGGCTGCCCGGCGGCGTCGAGCTCGCGCGCGATGGCCGCGCGCGCCTCGCCTTCCGCCGACGAGCCGGACGCCTGGTTGCGCACGATGAACCACTCGGCGCCGCGCGCGGGCCGGGCCGCGGCCTCGCCGGGGTCGGACAGGACGGCAGACATGCCACGCAGCTTAGCTGCGCGACCGCGCACTCCTTGTCGGACGGCTGCGCGCGCGGCTAGGAGCCTGGGCGGCAGAGAAACGGGCCTGCGCCGGGGTCTGGAGCCGTGCCAGGCTAGGCGCAGGCGACGCCGTGTAGTCGATCTACACAAGGAGCCTGTAACGACGCCTGGCACGGCTCCAGACCCCGGCCCGAAGGGTTGGGCCGATAAGGGGGCGCATGCGTCGTTACGGCCACGGGTCAAGCCGTCCAGGCTTGACCCGCGCCCGCGCCTAGCCTGCGCCCCCTTCTCGGCCCAACGCAGGCCCGTTTCTCTGCCGCCCAGGCTCCTAGCGCAACTGGACGGACCCGGAGACCGTCACCACCACGCTGCTCTTGCCCGGCTCCACCGGCACGGCGGCGTCCTTGGCGGCCTCGGGGGCCGCCTGCGCCATCATGCGCATGCGCGGCATGAAGCCCGGCTCGTTGGTGTTCACCGCCACTTCCCGCAGCGTGTAGCCGGTGAACCCGAAGCCGCGCGCGAGCTCGCTCGCCTTGTCCTTGAAGCGTTCGATGGCGAGCGACTGCGCCTCGGTTTCGACGCGCGCGCGCTGCTCGCGGCTGAGCCCGAAGCTGACGCCGCCCAGGGTCATGGTCTGGATGCGACCGGCGGTCTGCGTGATCCGCGCGAAGTCGCGGCCTTCCAGCACGAGTTCGGCCGTCCCCGTCCAGCCGGTGATGCGGCCGTCGCGGTTGTGACGCGGATAGAGCGCAAAGTTGCCGGTACGCACATCCAGTTGCCCGGGCTGCGCGCTTTTCCTGGCCTCGTTCAGCGCGGCGTCGAGCGCGGTCTTCAGCTGCGACTGCACGACGGCGGGATCGCTGCCTTCGCGCGCGGTGGTCAGGTTCATCTGCAGCAGGTCCTGCTGCACCTCCACGGTGCCGCTGGCCTGCAGTTGCAGGACGTTCTGCGGCGGGGGCATGACCTGGGCGGAAGCGGCAGCGGTGGCCGCGGCCAGCGCGCAGCCGGCCAGCATCGTTCTCGTTCTCATGGTTCCTTTCTTTGCTTGAGCGGGCGGGCCGGGCGAGCCGGCCGAGCCGTCCGCGCGGGGCGCGCCTGCTCGGAGAGCTGGCGCCGCAACTCGGCACGCTCGGCGGCCGTGAGGCGCCGCGGCGCCGCGCCGCTGCCCGCATCGTATTGCTCCACGACCTGCCGCAGGTCCGGCACGGGCGCGCGCGGCGGCGGGTCCGACGCGGCCCAGGCCCCCAGGCAGGAGAACGCAAGCACGGCGGCGAGGGACTTCATGCCCTGTAGAACGGCCGGGCGGCCCCGGGGTTCACTGCGCCCTTGTCAACGCGCGACCGCTGGGGCAACATTTGTAACCCGGTGAAAAACCACCGGGGAAAACCCGAAATCGGCGAAACCCGCCGTCAGAATCGGCGCTGTTACAAATTGGCTTCTGGAGACCCATGACCCAAGCTGCAGCACGGACCGACAAGATCCTCGTGGTGGACGACGACGCGCGCATCCGCGACCTGTTGCGCCGCTACCTGACGCAGGAAGGCTTCGAGGTGATCCTCGCCGAGGACGGCAAGGCCCTGAACCGCCTGATGCTGCGCGAAACGGCCGACCTGATCGTGCTCGACCTGATGATGCCCGGCGAGGACGGCCTGTCGATCTGCCGCCGCCTGCGGGCCGCCAACGACCGCACGCCCATCATCATGCTCACCGCCAAGGGCGAGGACGTCGACCGCATCGTCGGGCTGGAAGTCGGCGCCGACGACTACCTGGGCAAGCCCTTCAACCCGCGCGAGCTGCTGGCCCGCGTGCACGCGGTGCTGCGCCGC
Organism: Ramlibacter sp. bp-362; assembly: GCF_054956735.1. Taxonomy (NCBI): domain Bacteria; kingdom Pseudomonadati; phylum Pseudomonadota; class Betaproteobacteria; order Burkholderiales; family Comamonadaceae; genus Ramlibacter; species Ramlibacter sp. bp-362. The sequence goes on along the minus strand of NZ_JBUDXE010000010.1, from coordinate 81,621 downwards.
CGGCCGGCCCAGGAAGCGCCGGGCGCGCCCTCTTCCGACAACGAGGTCGTGTCCTTCGGCCCCTTCGCCTTCGACCTGGGCGCCCGCACCCTGCGCAAGAACGGCGAGGAACTGCCGCTGACGACCGGCGAGTTCGCGATGCTCAAGGCCCTGGTGCGCCACCCCCGCCAGCCGCTGTCGCGCGAGAAGCTGGCCCAGCTGGCCCGCGGCCGCGAGTTCGAGCCCTTCGACCGCAGCCTCGACGTGCAGGTCTCGCGCCTGCGCAAGCTCATCGAGGCGGATCCCGCGTCGCCGCGCTACATCCAGACCGTGTGGGGCGTCGGCTACGTTTTCGTCCCGGACGGCGCCGGCTGATGAGCAGCGGGGTGCGCGGGTGACAGAATGACTCCATGATCCGGGCCGTCATGTCCAACCCCGAACCCACCAGCCCGGCCCCGCTGGAGACCGCCCCGGCGCCGCTGGAGATGCGGCCCCGCCTGGGGCTGTCGCTGTTCTGGCGGACCTTCTTCCTGCTGTCGCTGCTGCTGATCGGCTCCATCGTCGCCTGGCTGCAGACCTTCAGCGCCCTGGAGTTCGAGCCCCGCGCCGTGCAGACGGCGCAGCAGATCGCCTCGCTGGTGAACCTCAGCCGCGCCGCGCTGGTCCATGCCGACCCGATCGCCCGGGTCTCGCTGATCAAGACCCTGGCCGACCAGGAAGGCGTGCGCATCCTGCCGCGCGAACCCACGGACAAGTTCTCGCCGCTCGCGGGCAGCGCGATGGACCGGCGCATCGTGGACGAGCTGGTCACGCGCCTGGGCCATGGCACCGTCATGGCCAGCAGCGTCAACCACGAGGAAGGCCTGTGGATCGGCTTCAAGATCGACAAGGACGACTACTGGATGCTGCTGGACCGCACCCGCTTCTCGCAGGTCGGCGGCCGCACCTGGCTCGTCTGGCTGATCACGGCGGCGGCGCTGTCGCTCGCGGGCGCCGCGGTGATCGCGCGCCTGATCAACCGGCCCCTGAAGCAGCTGTCCTTCGCCGCCAGCCGCGTGCGTGACGGCGACTTCGACGCCAGCCGCCTCGACGAGAAGGCGGTGACCAGCGAGATCCGCGAGGTCAACATCGGCTTCAACCGCATGGCCCAGCAGCTGGCCAAGATCGAGCAGGACCGCGCCGTCATGCTGGCCGGCATCTCGCACGACCTGCGCACGCCGCTGGCCCGCCTGCGGCTGGAAACGGAGATGAGCGTGGTGGACGCCGACGCGCGCGAGCACATGGCGGCCGACATCGACCAGCTCGACGCGATCATCGACAAGTTCCTCGACTACGCGCGGCCGGACCATGCGGAGCTCAAGCCCGTGGTGCTGAACGACGTGATCGAGGCCTGCATGTACGCGATCGCGGACCATGGCGACATCCGCGTCAACCTGGACATGCCCAAGAACATGCAGGTGCTGGCCGACGAGGTGGAACTCGCCCGCGTGGTCGCCAACCTGCTGGAAAACGCCCGCCGCTACGGCAAGACGCCCGAGACCGGCATCGCCGTGGTGGACATCGCCGCGCGCGCGCGCAACGACTGGGTGCTGCTGAAGGTGCGCGACCACGGCATGGGCGTGTCGCCCGAGGCGCTGCCCAACCTGATCAAGCCCTTCTTCCGCGGCGACGCGGCCCGCACGGCGGCCACGGGCGCCGGCCTGGGGCTGGCGATCGTCGACAAGACGGTGCAGCGCATGGGCGGGATCTTCGCGCTGTCGAACACCACCTCGGGCGGGCTGGCCGCGCACATCAAGCTGCAGCGGCCGCGCCAGATGCCGCCGGTGCCGGGCGGGGCGGAGGCGGACAAGAGGCCGGTGGCGGCTTAGCGGGTCAGCAGCACCACTGCACGGGCCTCGATGCTCTGCCCCATGCCCACCGGCCCCAGCCTCTCGGCCGTCTTCGCCTTCACGTTGACCTGATCCGGCGCCACGCCCAGCGCCTGCGCGATCCGCTCGCGCATGGCGGCGATGTGCGGGGCGAGCTTCGGTGCCTGGGCCACGACGGTGCTGTCCACGTTGCCGACCTCCCAGCCCGCGGCCCGCGCGCGCGCCACCGCTTCCCGCAGCAGCGCCACCGAATCCGCGCCACGGAAGCGTTCGTCCGTGTCGGGGAAATGCCGGCCGATGTCGCCCAGCCCCGCGGCGCCAAGCACGGCATCCGTGATCGCATGCAGCAGCGCATCGGCGTCGGAGTGCCCCAGCAGCCCGCGTTCGAACGGGATCCGCACCCCGCCCAGCACCAGGGCGCGCCCGGGCACCAGGGCGTGCGTGTCCCAGCCCTCGCCGACGCGGACCTGCATCAGTGCCGCGCCCGCAGCACGGCTTCGGCCATCGCGAAGTCCTCGGGGTAGGTGACCTTGAAGTTCTGGCCGCCGGCTTCCACCAGCAGGGGCTTCAGGCCCATGGCCTCGATGGCGCCGGATTCGTCGGTGAGCTTGTCGCCCGCCGCCTCCAGCGCGTGCCGCAGCGTGCCCAGGCGGAACATCTGCGGCGTCTGCGCCTGCCACTTGTCGCCGCGGTTGATGGTGCCGGCCACCCGCCCGTTCTCGCCGATCTTGAGCGTGTCGGCCAGGGGATGCGCCAGCAGGCCGCCGACCTCGTCGTCGCAGCAGGAGTCGATCAGCCGGTCGATCAGCTCCGGCGTGATCAGGCAGCGGGCGGCATCGTGCACCAGCACCCAGTCGTGGTCGACCGCGCCGGCGCGGCGCAGTTCGCGCAGGCCGTTGGCCACGCTCGCCGCGCGCGTGGGCCCGCCGCAGGCGACGACCAGCGCCGAGGTGGTGGGATTGCGTTCGAAGAAGCCGTCGCCGGGGGCGACCACCACCAGCGTGCGCGCGATGCGCTTCACGCCGGCGAAGGCCGACAGCGTGTGCCAGACCATGGGCTGGCCTGCGACGCGTTCGTACTGCTTGGGCCCCGTCGTGCCGGCGCGGCTGCCGTGTCCGGCGCAGGGGATGAGTGCGAAATACCGGGGAGGAGGTGCGCTCGCGTTCATGTCCGTCGCTTTCATTCTATTCCTCGTAGAATCCTTGCACACCCCGCCCTCTCGAGCAGCGGGGTGTTTTGCATTTCCGCTCCGAAAACGATGGACTTACCCAAGCTTTCCCCCGGCCGGCGCATGACGCTGCCGCGCCCGGCCGGCTCGGCCGATGCGCTGCTGCTGGCGCAACTGGCCACGCGCGAACTGCAGGAGGGCAAGCTCACCGCCATCGTCACGGCCGACGCCAACGATGCGCGGCGCCTGCTCGACGAGATCGCCTTCTTCGCGCCGCAGCTGCGCTGCGCCCTCTTTCCCGACTGGGAGACGCTGCCCTACGACAGCTTCTCGCCGCACCAGGACCTGATCAGCGAGCGCCTCGCGACGCTGTGGCGCATCCTGCAGCGCGAAGCCGACGTCGTGCTGGTGCCGGCGAGCACGGCCCTGTACCGCGTGGCGCCGCCCGCCTTCCTGGCCGGCTACACCTTCCACTTCCGCGTGCAGCAGAAGCTGGACGAGGCGAAGCTCAAGGCGCAGCTCACCCTGGCCGGCTACAACCACGTGACCCAGGTGGTGAGCCCCGGCGAATACGCCGTGCGCGGCGGCCTGATCGACCTGTTCCCCATGGGCTCGTCGGTGCCCTACCGGGTGGACCTGTTCGACGACGAGGTCGACTCCATCCGCACCTTCGACCCCGACACGCAGCGCAGCCTCTACCCCGTGCCGGAGGTGCGGCTGCTGCCGGGCCGCGAGTTCCCGATGGACGACGATGCCCGGGCGCGCTTCCGCCACCGCTGGCGCGAACTGCTGGAAGGCGACCCCACGCGCAGCCGCATCTACAAGGACATGGGCAACGGCGTCGCCACCGCCGGCATCGAGTACTACCTGCCGCTGTTCTTCGAGGAGACGGCGACCGTCTTCGACTACTTCGGCGAGCGCTCGGTCGTCGTTCTGCACGGTGACCTCGAACCGGCCTTCCTGCGCTTCTGGCAGGACACGCGCGACCGCTACCGGCTGGTCCAGGGGGACCCCGACCGGCCCGTGCTGCCGCCTGACGCCCTCTTCCTGTCGTCCGAGCAGTTCTTCGTGCGGGCGAACGCGCATGCGCAGCTCGCGATCAGGCAGGTGCCGCAGGAGGAAGGCTATGCCGAATTCCGGCGCCTGCCCGACATCGCCGTCGTGCGCGGCGCCGAGGATCCGCTGGCGCGCTTCAAGCAGCACCTGAAGGCGACGGACCACCGCGTGCTGGTGCTGGCCGAGAGCGCCGGCCGGCGCGAGAGCCTGCTGGACTTCCTCCGCGCGAGCCACCTCACCCTCCCCGCCTTCGATGCGCTGGCGGAGTTCCAGGCGAGCGACGAGAAGCTGGGCATCGCCACGGCCGCCCTCGCCGGCGGCTTCGCCTGGATGGAGGAAGGCCTGGAGTTCGTCACCGAGACCGAGCTCTTCGCCAGCGCGCCCACGTCGCGGCGGCGCAAGAAGCAGGAACAGGTCAGCGACGTCGAGGCGCTGATCAAGGACCTGTCGGAGCTCAAGGTCGGCGACCCGGTGGTGCACGCGCAGCACGGCATCGGCCGCTACAAGGGCCTGGTCAACCTCGACCTCGGCCAGGGCAACACCGAGTTCCTGCACCTCGAATACGCGGACAAGGCGACGCTCTACGTGCCGGTGAGCCAGCTGCACCTGATCAGCCGCTACACCGGCGTCGGCGCCGAGGAGGCGCCGCTGCACAAGCTCGGCTCCGGCCAGTGGGAGAAGGCCAAGCGCCGGGCGGCGGAGCAGGTGCGCGACACGGCGGCCGAACTGCTGAACCTCTACGCGCGGCGCGCCGCGCGGCAGGGGCATTCCTTCCGCTTCTCGGCGCAGGACTACGAAACCTTCGCCAACGACTTCGGCTTCGAGGAGACGGCGGACCAGAACGCCGCGATCCACGCCGTGATCCAGGACATGGTCTCGCCCCACCCCATGGACCGCCTGGTGTGCGGCGACGTGGGCTTCGGCAAGACCGAGGTGGCGCTGCGCGCCGCCTTCGTCGCCGTCACGGGCGGCAAGCAGGTGGCCTTCCTCGCGCCGACCACGCTGCTGGCGGAGCAGCACTACCGCACGCTGGTGGACCGCTTCGGCAAGTGGCCCGTGAAGGTGGCGGAGATGAGCCGCTTCCGCTCCGGCAAGGAGATCACCGCCGCGGCCAAGGGCCTCGCCGACGGCAGCATCGACATCGTGGTCGGCACGCACAAGCTGCTGTCCTCGTCCATCCAGTTCAAGAACCTGGGCCTGCTGATCATCGACGAGGAGCACCGCTTCGGCGTGCGCCACAAGGAGGCGATCAAGGCGATGCGCGCCGAGGTGGACGTGCTGACGCTCACCGCCACCCCGATCCCGCGCACGCTCGGCATGGCGCTGGAGGGCCTGCGCGACCTGTCGGTGATCGCCACGGCGCCGCAGCGGCGGCTGGCGATCAAGACCTTCGTTCGCAACGAGGGCAGCGGCGTGATCCGCGAAGCGGTGCTGCGCGAGCTGAAGCGCGGCGGCCAGGTCTACTTCCTGCACAACGAGGTGGAGACCATCCAGAACCGGCGGGAAGCCCTGGAGCGGCTGCTGCCGGAGGCGCGCATCGCCGTCGCCCACGGCCAGATGCCGGAGCGCGAGCTGGAGCGGGTGATGCGCGACTTCGTGCAGCAGCGCTTCAACGTGCTGCTGTGCTCCACCATCATCGAGACCGGCATCGACGTGCCGACCGCCAACACCATCGTGATCGCGCGCGCCGACAAGTTCGGCCTGGCGCAGCTGCACCAGCTGCGCGGCCGCGTCGGCCGCAGCCACCACCAGGCCTACGCCTACCTGATGGTGCCGGACGTGCAGGGCCTGACCAAGCAGGCGGCGCAGCGCCTGGACGCGATCCAGCAGATGGAGGAGCTCGGCTCGGGCTTCTACCTCGCGATGCACGACCTGGAGATCCGCGGCGCCGGCGAGGTGCTGGGCGAGAACCAGAGCGGCAACATGCTGGAGGTCGGCTTCCAGCTATACAACGAGATGCTGTCGGAAGCCGTGAAGTCGCTCAAGGCCGGCAAGGAGCCGGACCTGCTGGCGCCGCTGTCCGTGACGACCGAGATCAACCTGCATGCGCCGGCGCTGCTGCCCGACGACTACTGCGGCGACGTGCACCTGCGCCTGTCCTTCTACAAGAAGCTGGCGACCGCGAAGAACGTGGACCAGATCGACCGCCTGCTGGAGGAGATCGTCGACCGCTTCGGCAAGCTGCCGCCGCAGGCGCAGACGCTGATCGACGTGCACCGCCTGCGCGTGCTGGCGCGGCCCTACGGCGTGGTGAAGGTCGATGCGGCGCCGACGATGATCAACATCACGTTCAAGGCGAACCCGCCGGTGGAGCCGCTGGCGATCATCCAGCTGGTGCAGAAGAACCGGCACATCAAGCTGGCGGGAAACGACAAGCTGCGGGTGGAGAAGTCGCTGGTGGACGTGAAGGACAGGGCGCAGATGGTGCGGGATGTGCTGCGGTCGCTCGGTCAACCCAAGATTGCCGAACCGGCCTGAGCGCGGGCGAGCGGTGGGGGTCGCCTTCGGCTCACCTTCCGCGGCTTGCGCCGCGCCACCCTACGGAGTCGATGCGGCTTCGACGAGGTGTTCCGGGACCTCCAGGTAGCTCGCCACGTCGGCGGCGGGGGGGCCCGCCTTGCGCGGGCCGCCGGCGCGCAGGCGCGGCGCGAGGTGGGAGCGGAACGCGGTGACGCGCTGGGCGGGCGGGAGGCCGGCGAGCCACGATGACTGCACGCGCTCGCGCAGCAGCTCGCGGCTGGCCATGTCCCAGACGCGGCCGGTGCATGCCGAAGGCGGGCCCCAGCGCAGCGCGCAGAGTTCCGTCGGCTCCAGTGCGACGACGAGCGTGCCCGGGCGGCCGCTGCAGAGGCCGGCGGCGCCGATGATTTCGCCGGGGAAGTGGAAGCCCCGCACGGCCAGGCCGGCGGCGCCCGGCACGACCGACTTGAGCGAGCCGCTGCGCACGGCATAGAGCGTGGAGTCCGCTTCGGATGCGCGGAAGGCGAGTTCGCCGGCGCGCAGCCGCCGCCATCCGCCCAGCACCGTCAGCAGCTGGCGCGTGCCGGCCGCGGCGGCCAGGCTGCCGATGCAGGCCGTGCGCACCGGGCAGGCGAGGCACAGGCTCGCGTCGGCGGGGCGGTCCGGCCGCGCGGAGCTGCCGAACGTGTCCCGTGTGTCCTCGCCCGGCATGCAGGCCAGGTCTCCAGCGGCAGTGCAATCCATCCGATTCCCTCTCCTGCGCCCCGCCGCTGCGGCGAGGCCCTCACCCGAAAGTACGCATCATGAGGATCGCCGCGGCGCCGGCGCTATGTACTTGTACCTAGCGGCCCTCGGTGATTGCCTGCACTCAGGGCCGGCGCGACGCGAAGGCGATCAGCTCCGCGCCGCTGCGCAGGCGCAGCTTCTTCTTCATGTTGGCGCGGTGGATGTCCACGGTGCGGGCGCTCAGGTGCAGCAGCACCGCGATCTCCTTGGTCGTCTTGCCCGCGCGCAGCAGGTCCAGCACCTGCAGTTCGCGCGGGCTCAGCGCCGCGAGGCCTTCCACGGAGGCCTGCCGGACGGCGGCGTTGCGGCGCAGGTAGCGGTTGACGATGCGCGCATTCAGCTGCGGGCTGGTCCAGGTCCCGCCATGCAGGATCGCCAGCACGGCCTGCAGCAGGTTGGCCTGCACGCGGTCCTTCATCAGGTAGCCGGCCGCGCCGGCCGCGAGGGCCTGCTCCGCGTAGAACATCTCGTCCTGCATGGTCACGACCAGCAGCCGCCGCGCGATCGGGGCGAGCGCCCGCACGGTGGCGATGCCGCTGGAGTCGCCCAGGCCCATGTCGCAGATCACCAGGGCGGGATGCAGGCGCTCGACCAGCGCGATGCCGCTCTTGAGGCTGTCGGCGGACCCCACCACGCGCACCTGCGGGCAGCGCGACAGCAGGGCCTCCAGTCCCAGGCGGACGACGTCGTGATCGTCGATGATGAGGACGGAGTGCATGCAGCCCTCCCGCGTCCATCTTAGGTCCTTGGGCCTCGTCCTGCAGGCCGCGCAGCGCCGCGACGGCCCGACGGTTGACTGCGCGGCCCCACGGCCTAGACTCGGACCATGCGCCCGACCGTGCGCCGCCTGCTCTGCCTGCTGGCCCTGCTGCTCGCCATGCCCTGGGCCCTCGCGCAGGGTGTTGCCCGGCCGGTGCTGGTGCTGCAGGTGGACGGCGCGATCGGCCCGGCCACGGCGGACTACCTGCGGCGCGGTCTCGCGCAGGCGCGCCGCCACGAGGCGCAGTTGCTGGTGCTGCAGGTCGACACGCCCGGCGGGCTCGACGCCGCGATGCGCAGCATGATCAAGGACATCCTGTCCTCGCCCGTGCCGGTGGCGACCTTCGTCGCGCCCGGCGGCGCGCGGGCGGCCAGCGCCGGCACCTACCTGCTCTACGCCAGCCACGTCGCGGCCATGACGCCGGCGAGCAACCTCGGCGCCGCGACGCCGGTCGCCATCGGCCTGCCGGGCAGCCAGCCGTCCAATCCGCTGCCTGCCGCGCGGCCCGCCTCCGGCGCGAGCGCGCCGGCCGCGGCCGAGGGCGGCGACGCCATGGCGGCCAAGCGCGTGGCGGACGCGGCGGCCTACATCCGCAGCCTCGCGCAGCTGCGCGGGCGCAATGCCGACTGGGCCGAGCGCGCGGTGCGCGAGGCGGTGAGCCTGCCGGCGGGCGAGGCGCTGCAGCTGCACGTGGTCGACGCCGTCGCGGACGACGTGCCCGCGCTGCTGCGCCAGCTCGATGGCCGCGAGGTCCGCACGGCAGCCGGCGTGCGGAAGCTGCAGACGCGCGATGCGCCCGTGATCGCCTTCGAGGAGGACTGGCGCAGCCGCCTGCTCTCGGTCATCACCAATCCCAGCCTCGCCCTGCTCCTGATGATGGTCGGCGTGTACGGCCTCATCTTCGAGTTCAGCAGCCCCGGCATGGTGGCGCCGGGCGTGGTCGGCGCGATCTGCCTGCTGCTCGCGCTGTTCGCGCTGCAGATGCTGCCGCTCAACTACGCGGGACTGGCGCTGATCGTCCTGGGCATCGCCTTCCTCGTGGCCGAGGCCTTCCTACCCAGCTTCGGCGCGCTGGGGCTGGGCGGCGCCGTGGCCCTGGGCTTCGGCGCCGTGATGCTGATCGACAGCGAGTCGCCGGGCTGGGGCATCCCGCTGCCGCTGGCCGGCGGCCTGGCGGCGGTCTCGGCGGCCTTCATCGTGCTGGTTGCCGGCATGGCCGCGAAGTCGCGGCAGCGCCCCGTGGTCACCGGGAAGCAGACGATGCTGGGCGCGAGCGGCGAACTCGTGGAATTCGCCGGCGGCGAGGGTTGGGCCCTGCTGCAGGGCGTGCACTGGAAGGTGCGCGGCCCGGCGCAGCTGCGCGCCGGCGACCGGGTGCGGGTGACCGGCCTGGGCGACGGCGTGCTGGACGTGGACTCCGCCTGAAGGCGGGACGAACAAGGAGAACGACATGCTGGCTGGCGGCCTCGGATTCGGCGCGGTGGTGTTCCTGGTGGTGGTGTTCCTCGCCTCGGCGCTGCGCATCCTGCGCGAGTACGAACGCGGCGTCGTGTTCCAGCTCGGGCGCTTCTGGAAGGTGAAGGGGCCGGGCCTCGTGATCCTGATCCCCGGCATCCAGCAGATGGTGCGCGTGGACCTGCGCGTGCTCGTGATGGACATCCCGAGCCAGGATGTCATCACGCGCGACAACGTGTCGGTCAAGGTGAACGCGGTCCTGTACTTCCAGGTGGTCGACGCCGCGCGCGCCATCATCCAGGTGGAGCGCTACCTGGAGGCGACCAGCCAGCTGGCGCAGACCACGCTGCGCGCGGTGGTCGGCAAGCACGAGCTCGACGGCATCCTGTCGGACCGCGAGCGGATCAACCTCGACGTGCAGAAGATCCTGGATGCGCAGACGGACGCCTGGGGCATCAAGGTCACCAACGTGGAGATCAAGCATGTCGACATCGACGAGACCATGATCCGCGCCATCGCCCGCCAGGCGGAGGCGGAGCGGGAGCGCCGCGCGAAGGTGATCCACGCGGAGGGCGAGCTGCAGGCGTCGCACAAGCTGGCGGAGGCCGCCGAGGTGCTGGGTCGCCAGCCGCAGGCCCTGCAGCTGCGCTACCTGGAAACGCTGACCGTGATCGCCGCGGACAAGAACTCGACCATCGTGTTCCCGCTGCCGGTGGACATCCTCGGGCCGCTGCTGCGGCGGTTCACCCCCGACGCGTGATGCCCCGGCGGCCGGCGTGGCCGGCGATCTGCGGGACAATCCGGCCATGCCTGCCCAAGAATTCGCCCCGGGCCTCGCGGTCCAGGGCTTCACGCCCCCGCTCGCCCTGAAGGACTACCGCCTCGTCGCCTTCGACATGGACTCCACGCTGATCAACATCGAATGCGTGGACGAGATCGCCGACATGGCCGGGTACAAGGACGAAGTCGCGGCCATCACCGAGGCCGCCATGCGCGGCGAGATCGCGGACTACAAGGAAAGCCTGCGCCGCCGCGTCGCGCTGCTGCGCGGAGTGACCATGGCGGACCTGGAGATGGTCTACACGCAGCGGCTGCAGCTCAATCCCGGCGCGGAGAAGCTGGTGCAGGCCTGCAAGGCCGCGGGCCTGAAGACGCTGCTGGTCTCCGGCGGCTTCACCTTCTTCACCGACCGCATCCGCGACAAGCTGGGCATCGACTACGTGCGCTCCAACGTGCTGGAGGTCCGCTCGGGCCCCAACTGCGGCGAACTGACCGGCCGCATGGTGGACCAGCCCTGGGGCGACATCTGCGACGGCGCGGAGAAGCGCAAGATGCTGCTGGAGACCTGCGCGCAGCTGGGCATCTCGCCGAAGCAGGCGATCGCGATCGGCGACGGCGCGAACGACCTGCCGATGCTGGGCGAGGCCGGGCTGTCGGTCGCGTATCACGCCAAGCCGAAGGTGCGCGAACAGGCGATGGTGCAGATCAACGAGGGCGGGCTGGACCGGCTGCTGGAAGTGGTGAGAGACATGTCATTGCGGCCTTGAGCCGCAATCCACTGGTGGCGTGGTGCCACGCATCCCATGGATCCCGGGTCGAGCCCGGGATGACAAGTTCCGCCCTCAGGCGGCCGCGCGCCCTGCCCCCGCCGGCCAGCCGCGGATCAGGCCCAGGGACGTCGCGCGCCACAGCAGGAAGCCCACGATCGACAGGTTGAGCAGGTTCCACGCGATCCCGTTCAGGAAGGCCGCGTGGTACGAACCCGTGAGGTCGAACACCGCGCCCGACATCCAGCCGCCCAGCGCCATGCCCAGCAGCGTGGCCATCAGCACCGTGCCGACCCGGCCGCCCGCCTCTTCCGCCGGGAAGTACTCGCGCACGATCAGCGCGTAGGCCGGCACGATGCCGCCCTGGAACAGCCCGAACAGGCCCGACACGACGTAGAGCGACACCAGCCCGTCCGAAGGCAGGAACATCATCAGCGCCGCGCCCTGCAGCAGCGAGCCGAGCAGCAGCGTCCGCAGCCCGCCGATGCGGTCGGAGATCCAGCCGGACACCAGCCGGCTCACGACGCCCATGCCCAGCATCAGCGACAGCATCTCCGCGCCGCGCGCCGCGCCGAAGTTGAGGTCGGTGCAGTAGGCGACGATGTGCACCTGCGGCATCGACATCGCCACGCAGCAGGCGACGCCGGCCAGCGACAGCAGCCCGATCAGCACGTTGGGCGACAGTCCGAGCGGACGGCGTGCGGCCGTCCCGGCCTGCGCGCCGGCGTTCGCAGCGGCAGGCATGGCCGGCGCCTGGGGCGGCGGCGGCCGGCGCAGCAGCAGCGCCAGGGGCACCATGCTCACGATGCAGAAGACCCCCATGCCGATGTAGGTCTGGCGCCAGCCCACGGCATCGATGAAGTGCTGCATGACCGGCGGCCAGAAGGCGCCGGCCGTGTAGTTGCCGCTCATGCAGATCGCCAGCGCGATGCCGCGGCGGCGGTCGAACCAGCGCGAGGTGTCCGCCACCAGCGGCGCGAAGGTGACCGAGGTGCCCACCAGCCCGATCAGCACGCCCTGGGCCAGCGAGAACAGCGCCAGCCCGGGCGCCAGCCCGGCCGCGATGTAGCCCACGCCCAGCCCCACGGCGCCCAGCATCAGCACGAGCATGATGCCGATGCGGTCGGCCAGCTTGCCCATCGCGATGCCGCCGACGCCGAAGCCGATCATCGTCAGCGTGTAGGCCAGCGAGGCGTCGCCGCGCGTGATGCCGAAGTCCTGCTGCATGCGCGGCAGCACCACGGTGATCGAGTACATGCCGGAGCCGCCGATCGTCATCAGCAGCAGCGACATCGCCAGGCGGGTCCAGGCGTACGGGGATTCGATGGCTTCGCGCGGCGTGGGCTGCATGGCGCCGATCCTACAGCGCCGCCGGCCGCGGGCCGACGGGGCGAACCCAAGCTGGAGCTTATGGTGGCGGCCAGCACCGGGAACGAGAGCCATGCAACGCAGCGCGCCACGCCACTTCTCCCTGGTCCGGGAATTCCACCTGGCCGACTTCTTCACCCTGGGCAATGCCGCCTGCGGGGTGGGCGCCGTGCTGCTGGCGATGCTGTACCTGGCCGAGGGCGACCGCACCTACTTCTTCGTGGCGGCGGCGCTGGCGCCCGCGGCCTTCGCCTTCGACGTGCTCGATGGCCGCATCGCCCGGGCGCGCCACCAGCACTCGCCGCTCGGGCGCGAGCTCGATTCGCTCTCGGACGTGATCTCCTTCGGCGTCGCCCCCGCGGCCCTGGCCTTCGCCGCCGGCCTGCAGGGCGGCTGGGACGCCGTGGCGCTGATCTACTTCGTCTGCTGCGGCGTGAGCCGGCTGGCCCGCTACAACGTGACGGCGGAGGAACTCGCCGGCGACGCGTCCGGCAAGGTGAAGTACTTCGAGGGAACGCCCATCCCGACCAGCGTGGTGCTGACGGGCCTGCTCGCCTGGGCCGCCTGGCAGGACCGCCTGGGCGACCGCGCCTGGGGCGGCGTGCTGCAGCTCGGTCCCTGGGACCTGCACCCGCTGTCGCTGCTGTTCGTGCTCTCCGGCAGCCTGATGATCAGCAAGACGCTGCGGATCCCGAAGCTCTAGAGATTCACTGCAAAAAGTCGCAAGCGACTTTTTGCAGTGGTTCAGCATGTGTGAGAAGGACCGGCGAAGCCGGATCCTTCTCACAGGGGGAACCGCGCTGCATGTTATTCCGCGCGGTTCTCGCCCGGCGGGCAGCTTTGAGCTGCCCGCCTCGAAGACTGCGCGGAATAACATGCAGCGCAGTCTCCCTTGCGGACAGGATCCGGCTTTGCCGGTCCTGGCCGCACTGATCAAACAACTCGGAAAAATCCGCGCAGCGGATTTTTCTGAGTTGCTCTAGTCCTTGCGACGGGGGCGGTTCTTCTGCCAGATGGCCAGCAGGATGAGGCCGTAGGCGATCACGCGCACGCCGTAGAACGCCGGGGTGTCCTCGCCCGCGCCGGCCACCAGGCCCAGCGCCACGCGGTTGCCCGCCTCCAGCCAGAACGACAGCGCGAACCAGAGGAAGAAGCGGTCGTGCGTGTGGCGCCAGAAGCGGAAGAAGAACAACCCGGCGATCAGCCAGCCGGCGGCGATGGCCCCCATCATCATCTGCGGCATTCAGTCCTCCTCCCAGATCAGTCCGAACAGCAGCAGCAGCACGGCTCCCGCGGCCCAGACCAGGCGCCACAGGCTGAAGTCCGTCTGCACCACGGTCACCACGCGGTCCAGCACCAGCAGCACGTTGTTGACGCTCAGGCAGGCGAAGCAGAGCGCGCTCCAGAACAACAGCCGCGCGCCGCTCGCGCTCCAGCTGCGCCACAGCAGCACGAAGCACGTGATCGAGGTCAGCGCGCAAAGGGTATAGATCACCGAGGCCATGGCTTCGCCTTTTGTTACTCCTTGCGGAATCGGAAAGCGTCGGCGAACTGCTGGGCCCGCCGGTCGATGCGTGAATGGATGAGCCCCGAGACCGTGACCAGGTCCGTGGCGTAGGAATGGGCGACGCGGTCGAGCAGTTCGGCCAGCTCGGCCGCCGGCGCGTAGCGCACCGCGCCGGTGTCTTCCACCGGCTGGGCGATCGTGCTGTCGCGCAGCAGCGCGACGAGTTCCGCCCCCGTGCGTTCGGGGACGTAGAGGCGGCGGGCCAGCTGGGCGGCATCCCAGGCCTGGTCCGGGTTGGATCGCAGCAGCAGCAGCGCTTCCAGGTAGGGGACCGAGGGAACGCTGGTGAGGAGGAACCGGCGTACGTCTGCCGGCAGCTCGGGCGTCGTCATCGGCCGTCACTGTAACGGCTCATGAGCCATCTTGCTGCTCGACAGCCAAAGATTCGGCACCATCCGACACGCGCGGGCGCCCGATTAATGACCATGGACTACAAATGGGCCGCCGACAATGACCACATGCAAGCCGCGCCGCCCGACACGCTGCGCCTGTTCCTGGCTCTGTGGCCGCCCGCCGGCGTGCTGGAGGCGCTGCAGGCGCATGCGGCCGCCTGGTCCTGGCCGGCGCAGGCGCGCGCCACGCGGCCCGAGCGGCTGCACGTCACGCTGCATTTCCTCGGTTCCGTGGCGGATGCGCGCCTGCCGGCGCTGCGCACGACCCTGGCCGTCCCCTGGCCGGGCGCCGAACTCGTGTTCGACGAGGCGCGGGTGTGGCCGGGTGGCATCGCGGTGCTGGAGGCGAGCACGGTGCCGCCGGAGCTCGCGGCGCTGCACGCGGAACTGGCGGCGCGCCTCGCCGCGCTGGACATCGCGCTGGAGGCGCGTCCCTGGCGGCCGCACGTGACGCTGGCGCGCAAGGCCTTCGGCGCGCGGCCGCCGGCGGCGTTCACGCCGGTGCGCTGGCGCGCCGCCGGCAGCCATGCGCTGGTGCGCACGCTGCCGGGGGGACGCGGCTACCACACGCTCGCGTCCTTCGGTTGACGCTCAGTACGCGATGTCCGCGGTCGTGGTGGCGTCGCCGGTCACGGTGAGCGAGCGCTCGTGGGTGCCCTGGGTCGGCGAGTCGGCGCGCAGCGTGTATTCGCCGGCCGCGTCGGCGAAGGTGGCCGGGGCGGACAGGCCGCTGCCGAAGGTCCAGTTGTAGCGCACCGGGGCCGCCGCGGGCAGCACCAGCGTGTACGCGGCGCTCGTGGCGTCGACGTTGGTGCTGGCGATTTCCAGCACCTTCGAGTCCACGGTCTGTTGCGCGGTGACGACCGCATCGGTCACGGGGTCGCCGTCGGCGGTGACCGTGCCCGTCACGGTGCCCATCCTGGACGTGGGCAGCACCACGGCCGTGGACGTGCCGTTCAGGACCACGCTGGTCGTGCCGACGGGCACGCTGGAGATCAGGCCGGTGGCGCGGTTCTCGGAAGTGATCACCACGTTGTACGTTCCCGAGGGGAGGTAGGCCAGGGTGAACTTGCCCTTGTCGTCGGGGGTGGTCGAACGGATGATCTGCCCGCCCTGCTGCGCCGAGACCGTGGTGCCGGACAGGCTCATGGTCGTGGTCACGTAGCCCTGGATCGAGGCGCTCGCCCGCTCGCTCAGGCGCACCACCGGCTTCAGGATGTACTGGCCGGAGTTGCCCGCCACGACGACCGACTTGCAGGCGTCGAAGTCCAGCAGCACCGGCGTGGTCTCGTCCGCGTCGACCCGGAAGTCGCCCTTGATCTTCAGGCCGCTCTGCTGGCCGCTCGGCGTCTTCAGCGGCTTGGTCTCGCCGTCGTTCGTCACGACGTAGTTCGCGGGGTCGCCGCTGGCCGGATTGTCGGCCAGCACCAGCCGCAGCTGCGTGTAGCGCCCGGCTTCCACCGTGGTCTGCCCCAGCTCCTGCAGATCGCCGTTGGTGAGCGTCAGCAGGTCCACCTGCACCGGCCCGCTCGCCAGCTCGATGTCCTTCCAGGCGTTCTCGGATTCACCGGCGTCGCTGCTGGACTGCACCCGCACCTTCTCGACCGTGACCACCACCTGCTTGTAGCAGGCCGGCGCGTCGGTCATCGAGACCTGCACGGTCCCCACGCCCGCGGCATCGCCGCCGCCGCCGCCACACGCGGCCAGCGCGATCGCCGCCAGCGTGCTCGCCGCCCCGGCCATCCACGCGGCCGGGCTCCCACCCAGTTTCTTCTTCATAGCAGTCCTTCCGGTTGAACAAGCCAGCGATCCTCGCTGTTCCGGGCGCGGAAGGGGGTTTCGGGGCGTAACGGAGGGTCGCTACTTTTTCACGTTCCCCGCGTCGTCGAAGGGCTGCGTGGGCTGGAAGTCGTTGGGCGCGTCGTCTTCCGGATCGGGCCGCGTCTGCGCCAGCGCGGCGTCGCGGATCGCGAACAGCGCCTGCAGGTCGCGCTGCACTTCGTCGTCCGAGCGCGGCGCCTCTTCCTCGCCGCGCTGCGAGTTGCCGAAGCCGCTTTCCGGCGCGCGCCAGTCCCGCTGCACCAGCGGCGGATGCAGCGGCGCCGGCCCGCTCTGCACCCAGGTGTTCGGATCGGGCATGTCCGCGGCGTCGAAGCCCTGGAATTCCCAGCCCAGGCTCAGGAGCCAGTCGCGCGCGCGGGGGTCGAAGCGGGCGAGCTCCCTCTCGAAGCTGTCCTGGAAGGCGAAGACGTAGACCAGCAGCTGGTCGTGGGCCTTCTTGACGACGAAGTTGACGTGCAGGCCGTGCCGCCCGGTGCGATGGACGGTGGAGAGGATGCGGCACTCGATCCAGTCGGACGGCACCCCGTGCCGGCGCATCGTGTCGCGCAGCACCACCTGCACGAGCTCCCGGCGCGGCGCGTTGCGCGAGCCCTCCTGGTCGTCGGACTCCGGTTCGCTTTCATGGAACTGGGTGGTCCCGGAGGGTTCGCGTTCCCTGCCGTTGCCGAAGATGCGATCGATCAGCCCCATGCGGCCATTGTGCCCTCATTCCCTCAGCTGGAACCGCATCCGCGTGCCGGCGAGCTCCAGCACGTCCTGATCCGACAACAGCACCGGGTCGGCGCCCATGGGCCGGCCATTGAGCAGCGGCGCGGTGTTGCCCGTCAAGGGCGAGACGAAGTAGCCGCCGCGCCGCTGTGCCACCGACACCACGGAGATGCCCGGCTTGCCGAAGGTCGTGACGGCCTTCACGACCGGCACCTCGAGCCCGGCCGAGGAGCCGGTCTCGACGGTGAAGACGGCCTGCAGCGGGATGGAATCCTGCATGAAGGTCTGCGTGCCGCTGAAGGTGCTGGGCTCCTCGCTCGCCTGCAGGTAGCGGATCCGGTAGGGGCCGATCGCGATCACGTCGCCGTCCGACAGGTGCGTGCGGTCCTTGATCATGCGGTCGTTGACGTAGGTGCCGTTGGTGCTGCCCAGGTCGACGATGAAGACGTCGGCCACGCCGACGAGGTCGAACGCGCAGTGGCGGCCGCTGACCACCATGGTGTCCAGGACGATGTCGTTGTCGGTCTTGCGGCCGAGCGTCGTGCGGTCCTTGTGCAGGTACACGTGCTTGACCTCGACGCCTTGCACCGTGGCGATCAACTGCGGCATTGGGCACCCCTCCGTGCCGCACCCTGCGGCGCGCACTATGCTAGCGCCATCGCCGCAGCCCGCAAGAA
Organism: Ramlibacter sp. bp-362; assembly: GCF_054956735.1. Lineage (NCBI taxonomy): Bacteria > Pseudomonadati > Pseudomonadota > Betaproteobacteria > Burkholderiales > Comamonadaceae > Ramlibacter > Ramlibacter sp. bp-362. Next base: position 63,988 of record NZ_JBUDXE010000010.1, on the reverse strand, counting down.
AGGAGAACCCGCATGTTCCAGCGCATCCTCTTTGCCACCGACGGTTCCGCCGCCTCCGAGAAGGCGGCCTCGCTGGCCGTGGAGCTGGCGCGCGCGCACGGCGCCAAGCTGACGGCGCTGTACGTCGTGGACCCCTATCCGTACCTGGGCGTCGGCGAAGCCAATCCGCTCGGCTTCCAGGCCTACATGTCGGCCGCGCAGCAGCACGCGGCGCGGGCGCACCAGAAGGTCATGGACCTGTGCGCGCAGGCCGGCGTCACCTGCCAGCCGCGCCTGGTGGAGGACGCCACGGCCGCCGTGGGCATTGTGGACTCGGCGCGCGAGCTGGGCTCCGACCTGATCGTGGTCGGCTCCCACGGCCGCACGGGCGTCCAGCGGCTCGTGCTGGGCAGCGTCGCCGCGAAGGTCGTCGCCGAGTCGACGATCCCTGTGCTGGTGGCGCGCTAGCGGCTCACGCCAGCACCGAAGCGCCCGCCGCCTTGAGCGTGCCGAGCAGGTCGCTCCAGCGCTGCGTGTGCTCCGCGTGCAGGCGGCTGCCGGCGGCCAGGACCGGCTGGAACTTCCAGCCGCGCACCTGCTGCTGCTCGAACCAGGCGCGCGCGCGCTGGCGCACGATCCACACCGGCGTGCGCCAGTGGCCCCAGGGCTCGGCCGTGCGGGCCAGGTCGGGGCTGTCTTCCAGTGCCCCTTCGGCGTAGGTGAGCAGGCCGTAGCGGCGCGGCGTCGAGGGCTGGCGCGGGCCGTCGTCGAAGGTCTCGAACGTGGTCGCGTCCTCCAGCGCCGCCGGCAGCAGCGTGCGGGCGACCAGGTGGTGGCCGACCTCGTGCGCCTCGCCCGTCTTGTGGTGCAGCACGGGCCGCAGCTCGAAGCCGGTCAGGCCGCTTTCGCGCAGCGCCTGCGCCACCTGCGGGCCCAGCACGTATTCGCCGGTCCATTCGTCCACGTGGCTGATGGCGCCGTCGGCGACCGGCTTGCTCAGGAAGATGCGCTGGGGCAGGCGCACGGCCCAGCGGCTCGCCGTGGGATGCAGCGTGTCCTGGTGGTAGGCGGCCATGGTCGCCTTGGAGTCCGCGCGGGTCTGGCCGATGGTAGAGCGGCACACGGCCTCGAAATGGCTGCAGCCCTCGAGTTCGGCGGCGGTGCAGTGCACGTCGCGCACGAAGCTCACCGGCTCGCCCTCGGCCAGGGCCAGCAGGCGTGGCAGCACCGGCCCGGCGGAGTCGAAGAAGCGGGGGAACAGGAAGCCGACGGCGGGATTGGGCTTGGCGCCGAGCGCCTTGGCAAGGGCCTCGTCGGCGCCCAGGCGGCGCGCCAGGCCCGGGCTGCAGGGACGCAGCGCGATCATTATTTTCATGGGTCAGATGGTAGCCTCCCCGCGCGGAGGGCCGGGCCGCCCGTGCGAAACTGCGCGCCGTGCCCGACCGCCCATCGCTTCGTCCCCTCGCGATCGCGCTCGCCGGCTCCGTGGCGCTGGCCGTCGCCATGGGCATCGGCCGCTTCGCCTTCACCCCCCTGCTGCCCATGATGCTGGCCGAGAAGTCCGTGGACCTCGCCGGCGCGAGCCTGCTGGCCAGCGCGAACTACCTCGGCTACCTGCTGGGCGCGCTCGCCCTCACCTTCCAGCCCTGGCTGTGGCGCCGCCTGGGCCGGGCGCCCGCCGTGAACGGGCCGCGCCTGGTGCGCTGGGGCCTCGTCGCGACGGTGCTCCTCACGCTGGCCATGGCGCTGCACGTGCCGGGGGCGTGGACGCTGCTGCGCTTCGCGGCCGGCGTGGCGAGCGCCGTCGTGTTCCTCTACACCTCCGGCTGGTGCCTGGAGCAGCTGGCGCGACGGGACGAGCCCGCGATGGGCGCGCTGATCTACGTCGGCCCCGGCGCCGGCATCGTGGCGAGCGGGCTCGTCGCCAGCGCGCTGGTCGCGCTGGGAACGAGCGCCGCCGCCGGCTGGTTCTCCTTCGGCGTGCTGGCCGTGCTGCTCACGGCCTGGGTGTGGCGCGTGTTCGACGCCCGCCTGGGCGTGCCGGCGCCCGCCGTAGCGCGCGGCGCCGGTGCGACGGCGCAGCTCGGCGCGGCCGCGTCGCCCGCCGTAGCGCGCGGCGCCGGTGCGACGGCGCAGCTCGGCGCGGCCGCGTCGGCGCCGCGGGCGGGCCCGCTGGAAATGGGCGTGCTCAGCGTCGCCTATGGGATCGCGGGCATCGGCTACATCATCACGGCCACCTTCCTGCCGGTCATCGCGCGGCAGGCGTTGCCCGGCTCCGCCTGGCTGGACCTGTTCTGGCCGCTGTTCGGCGCGGGCGTCATGCTGGGCGCGGTCCTCGCCTCGCGCCTGCGCTCCGCCGGCGACCTGCGCCTGCGGCTCGCCGCCTGCTACGCCGTGCAGGCGGTGGGCATCGTCGCGAGCCTGCTGAGCCCCAGCCTCGCGGGCTTCGCGATCGGCAGCCTGCTGCTGGGCCTGCCCTTCACCGCCATCACCTTCTTCGCCATGCAGGAGGCGCGCCGCCTGCGGCCGCTGCAGCCCACCAGCTTCATGGGCCTGCTGACCGCGATGTACGGACTGGGCCAGATCGCCGGCCCGCCGCTGGCCGCGGGGCTGGTGGCGCGCAGCGCCTCGGCGGCGCAGGGCTTCTCGCTCTCGCTGTGGATCGCGAGCGGGCTGCTGGCGCTCGGCGCGGCGCTGTACCTGTGGCTCGCGCGCGCCTGGCCGGGCTCAACGTGACGCGAACCGCGCGCGCGCGAGCGCCGGGTACGGATTCACCGCCTCGCCCTGCCACCACTTCGGCGGATCGCCCAGCCTGAACACCGCGAAGTGCAGGTGCGGCGTGCCGGGGTCCGCGTTGCCGCTGCTGCCGACGTAGCCGATCACGTCGCCGCGCTTCACGTCCATGCCTTCCTGCACGCCCTGCGCATAGCGCTGCAGGTGCGCGTAGTAGAAGGCGAGCCGCTCCGCCGGATCGAACTGGTAGATCGTCAGCCCGCCGGGCTTGCTGTGGAACAGCTTGGCGATGCGGCCGTCGTCGGTGGCCAGCACGGGCGTGCCGGCCGGCGCCAGGATGTCGATGGCCTCGTGCGTGCGGCTGCCGCGGCTTTGCCGGTAGTTGTCGGACAGCGCGTCCGGCGCGACGCCCGCCACCGGCACCAGCAGGGCGTGCTGCAGGAGCAGCCGCTGCCCTTCGACGTCGCCGCCCGGGCGCAGCGCCACGCCGTGGAAGCGCGACATCTCGGTGGGCGCGGCGCTGCCGGGCGGCGTGGAGGCCGCGTCGTCCTGCGGCGTGGGCGCGGCGCCGGCCTGCGGCGCCGGCGCGGCGCTCGCCGCCGGTTCGGCGGGCTGCGCGCCCATGGCAGACGTGCCGGGCTGCGCCGGTTCGGGCAAGGGCTCGGCGGACGACATGGACCCGGCCGCGGGTTCGGTGGGCGGAGCGGCCGGCGCGGGAGCCGCCTCCTGCGGCTGCGCCTGCGTCGGCGGCGTCACGGTGGTCCGCGGCGGCTCGCGTTCGCAGCCGGCCAGTCCGATCGCCGCGAGCGCGGCCACCAGGGTGAGCGTGGTGATGCGTTTCATGCCTGGACCTCCACGGGGGTTCCGATGCCGACGACGGTGGACAGCCGCACCGCGTCCCAGTTGGTCAGCCGCACGCAGCCGTTGGTCTCCACGCGCGACATCTGCGAAGGCTCCGAAGTGCCGTGGATGCCCCAGTGCTCCTTGGTCAGTCCCATCCACACGACGCCCACCGGGCTGTTGGGCCCCGGCGGCAGCCGCAGCTTCTCGCTGGCCTTCGGGTTGCGCAGCAGCGAGGGGTCGTAGCTGTAGTCGGGGTTCTTCACCTCGCTCGTGATCTTCAGCATGCCGATCGGCAGCGGGTCCTGCGAGCTGCCGATGCTCACGGGGAAGGCGCCCAGCACCTCGCCGGCGGGACCGAGGATGAAGAGCATCTCGGCCGACTTGTCGATGCGCACGGCGCTCGCCTGCGCCGGCAGCGCGGCCGCGCGGCCCACGTCGGTGACGACGATGGCCTGGCCCGCCCGCAGGTCACGCCCTTCGTTCAGCGCGTGCAGCAGCTTGGGGCTCATGTGGAAGCGCTCGCCCAGCGCCTCGCCGAGGCTCTCGTACGCGAGCGACGGCACCTGCGAGAGCGCCACCGGATCGTCGGGCAGCTTCGCGTAGCCGGCGTTCACGTCCTTGTCGGTCAGCACGTAGGTGGCGAACGCGGGCGCCTGCCCCTGCTCCAGCGCGCTCCACGTGGCGGCGTCCACCTTGCCGGTCACGGGCAGTCCGCGCGCGTTCTGGAACGCGGCGACGGCGCGCTCCATGTTGTGGCCGAAGCTGCCGTCGATCTCGCCGACCGAGAACCAGTCGCGATCGAGCATGACCTGGGCGCGCACGACGGCGGCGCCCTTGTCGCCCTTCGACAGTTCGGGCGTCGCCGTGTCCGCATTGAGCTGCTGCGCGTGCTGCGTCGCGTCGGCCGGGAAGGGCGTGGCGACGATGGCGGAGGACTTCTTCTTCGCGCTGCTCGCGTGCTGCGCTTCCTTCGCGAACGACGCCGGCGGCGCCGCCACGAAGCTCAGGGGCAGCACCAGGGCGAGCGCGCGCAGGACGGGGAAATGCTGGGGCATGGCATGGCTCCATCGGGGCAATGCCTTACCGTAGCGCTGCGGCGCACGCCGCCGTGTAGTCGTGCGGCGACGGCCCCGGTCGGCCTGCGCCGTCCCGCCCGCAAGCGCTCAGCCAGCCCCGGGCTCCCGCGCGACGTCGCCCAGGAAGTCGCTGCCGTGCAGCTCGCTGCGCGCATCGGCCCCGTGCAGCCAGCGCGGGTAGACCGCGCGGAAGTCGGCCAGCATGCGGTCCAGCGGCACGTCGGCGAAGCTGCCGCGCTCGGCCAGGTACTCCATGTGACGCTGCCCGCTCTTGTCGAAGGGGTGGTAGATCGAGTCCTCCACGCCGTCGAACTCCAGCGGCAGCAGGCCGAAGCGGTCGCACAGTTCCACGTTGAAGGCCGGCGTGGCCTTGCGCCACCGGCCGTCCAGCCAGACCTCGGTGTAGCCGTGCCAGATGAACACGTCGGTGGTCATCGTGTCGCGCATGCGCTGCGTGGACAGGTGGTTGCGCACGTCGGCGAAGCCCAGGCGCGCCGGGATGCCGCTCGCGCGGCAGGCCGCGGCCAGCAGGGCCGCCTTCGTCACGCACCAGCCGTAGCCCTGCGCCAGCACGGTGCTGGCGCGCATGCCCTCGGGGCTCAGGTCCAGGCGGTAGGGGTCGTAGCGGAAGCCGTCGCGCACGGCGTAGTACAGGGCCACGGCCTGCTCGCGCGGGGTGGCGCCGCGTGCATGGGCCTGGGCGAATTCGCGGACGGCGGCGTGGTCGCTGTCCACCAGGGACGTGGCCGCCAGGCAGTCCGCCGGCAGCAGGGATTCGGAATGCATCGCCCGAGCTTAACGCGGCGCGCCGGACTCAGTTCAGCGGCCGCACGTAGATCCTGCGGAACGCGGGGGAACTGCCCGCCGTCTCGTTGATCTCGCGGCTCTGCGTGGTCTTGTCCGAGAGGCGCAGGATGCCGCGGGGGCCGCTGCTCGTGATCACGATCACCGGCCGGCTGGACAGCGCGTTCGCGATCGTGAAGACCGCCGGGTAGTAGTCGGATCCGCCCCAGGCCTTGAGCACCGCGCCGCCCGTGGCCGCCGACAGCTGGAACAGGTAGCTGGAGCCGCCCGGGTTGCACACCACGTTGGAGGGCTGGTTCACCACCACGACCAGCGTGCCGCCGACGGTGAGCGCGGGCTGGGTGTTCACGCGGCCGCCGGCGATCGGGATGTCGAGATAGAAGCCGCGCCGCACCGAGAGGTCCACCGCGTTGTGGCTGACGGTATACGCGCCGTCGCCGCCCTGCGTGGCCGATTGGCAGGCGAAGTCGCCGTTGCCGCCATTGGCCGGGCAGTGGCTGCCGCCGCTGCCCCGGATGTCGGGCAGAGAGGGCGAGGCCACGGAGGTGTCGTCGACGATGCCGTAGATGGACTGCACCTGGTTCGCGAAGGCGTTCGGGGTCGCGGTGCCGGGCACGTCGTCGAGCGAGTAGTACTGGCCGGTGCCCACGTAGACGAAGAACTTCGTCGCGCTGCCCGCGACCGGCGACACCACCGGCGGCGCCGTCACCGGCTGCGCGCGGCCCGACGCATCGGCCAGCGCCGCGATCCGGGCGGGGGCCGTGCCGTCGGCCGCGTCGAGGTCGAAGCGCCAGACGTTGCCCTGCAGGTCGCCGCCGTGCACGTAGCGCACGGTGGCCGTCGCGCTCGCGTTGGCCGGGCGCGCCAGGTGCGCGAGCCCGAGGCTCGCGCCGGCGCTGCCGAAGCCGGCGGGCGTCACGAATTCCTTCAGCACGTTGCCGCTGGCCGGGTCCAGCACCCACACGTGGCCGCGGCCGTCGCCGCCCAGGCCGCCGCTGGCCGTGTCGTTGCGCAGGCCGGACGCGACGACGACGCGCCAGCCGGCCGCCGTCTTCACGATGAGCGGCGTGCCGAAGGAATAGCCCATGTTGGCAGGCTTGAATTCCCACAGCACCTTGGCGGCGGCCGCCGTCTCGTTGGCCGCGGTGCCGCTCGTGACGTTCAGCGCGTAGTAGCCGGCGCCGCCCTTGGCGAGGCCGCCGACCAGGATGCGCGCGATGCTGCCGGCGCCGGTGATCTCCGCCGTGGCGGGCGTGCCGTCGACGATGTACTCGTGCTGGAAGAAGGGCTCGGCGCGCGCCGCCAGCTTGTCGTGCACCAGGCGGGGCACGTAGGCCCACAGCTCCTGGCCGCGGCTCGCGGCGCTCGCCTCGACGCGCCCGTCGATGGCGTGCAGCATGCCGTCGTTGGCGGCCTGGAACACGACGGGCCCGCCCGGGTAGTTCACGACCACCGGCTCGGCGTTGATGATGTCGCCCAGCAGGTGGGTGCGCGCGCGGAAGGTGCTGCCCTCGCCCGCGCGGCTGCCCCGCGTGTAGTTGATCACCGCGTCGCTCAGGCTGGGCGCGGCCGACCGGAAGGTGCTGCCCTGCGCCGTCGTGAAGGGCACGCCGCCGCTCCCGTCGTACGACACGATCCTGCGGCTGCCCTGCGCGTTGAGCCGGTCGCGCGCCGACCATTGCACCGGCCCGTTCTGCAGCCCGGTCGTGAGGTCCAGCGAATAGGCTTCCAGGTCGCCGTACCAGCTGCCCGAGTTGTAGCTGGAGGCGTAGCCGACGCTGCCCGAGGTGATCTGCGCGTTGGTGACGGCCACGGCCGCGGCGGCCGCGTCCAGCGCCAGCGCCTCGGTGATCACCGCGCGGAAGGCGTCGACCAGCGTGGGGCCGTCGGTGGCGGCGATGAACTTGCCGCCGCCCTGGCGCGCCGTGTTGATCAGCAGCGGGTCGTTCTGCACCGCCGGGTCGGCGAAGCCGATCATGTAGGTGCTGACGTTGTTCTTCGCGCGCGCGGTGGCGGGCGGCACCGGCGCCGGCTTGGCGAGGTCGGGCCGCAGGTCCACGTCGAACAGCAGCTTGGCGACGTCGTCCATGTAGTCGGAGCCGGCGCTTTCGTAGCTGCGGTTCTTCTTGCGGTCGTAGGGCAGCAGCGAGCCGCCCGAAGTGCAGTTCGCGCGGTTGGCGCCGCTGCAGTCGCCGTCGTAGTCGGACACGTGCCCGTTGAAGTCGAAGCCCCGGTCGTTCTGCGGCCGGCCGTCCGTCATCGCGAAGATGGTGGAGCGCTGGCACCAGTACTGGATCGGCTTCTGCGCGGCGCTGGCGCCGTTGCTGTTGCAGGCCACCGGCGTGTTGGACAGGCAGGCGTTGCGCGAGGCGTTGTCGGCCCCGCGGATCGCGAACAGCTGGTCGATGTTGACGCTGCCCTCGGTGGCCGTGGCCACGTTGCCGTTGTAGCCGGTGGCCATGTAGCGGCCGATGTCCGCCAGGGTCGTCGCCAGCGGGGTCGAGCCGCTGGGGTCGAGCGCATCGATGCTCGCCTTGAGGTTCGTGCGCTGGGTCGCGGTGAAATCGCCCATGGGGATGCGCAGCGCGCCGCCGGCGCTGCGGTAGGTGCTCAGGCCCACGCGCACCTCGGGCCGCCCGCCGGTGCCCAGGGGCAAGGCGTCGATCGTGCTCTTCGCCGCGGCGCGCGCGACCTCGATGCGCGTCTCCACCGCCCCGCTCGACACTTCCTTGCGGTCGAACCAGCCGGTGGCGGGCCCGCCATAGTTGCCGAAGTACCAGTTCAGGAAGTGCCCGCTGTATTCGGCGTCGAGGTAGCCGCTGCCCGGGTAGCGCGTGCTGCCGGACAGCCGCGTGTCCGCGAGCAGCCGCGCGCTGTAGGTGGCGCCGTTGTCGAAGCAGCGGGCCGGCTCGGATCCCGACAGCGTGGTGTGCCGGTAGGTCGTGCCGTTGTAGAAGAAGCGCGGCGCGCCGTTCACCACCCGCAGGTCCACCGAGGTGCCGGCCGGCACCAGCGAGCGCGAGCTGCAGTTGCCGAAGTAGCTGGCGCCCGCCGCGTACGGCGCGGCCGGCACGATGTTGCTCATCGACCCCGAGTTGTCGATCATGAACATGAAGTTCGGGGCGACGTTGTTCTGCACGGCCGGCGGCACGTCGTCGATCTTCTGGGCCTGGGCCGTCGCGGCGGCCGCGAGCGCCAGGGCCAGGAGCGCGGACCGCAGCTTGCCGGGGTGGTGGTTCATGCCTGTCTCCCCTGGAACTAGGTCGATGCCGGGCCGCTCACCATGGCCTCGAACCAGGATTCGGTGCCGCGCGGCCCGCGCACGCGGATCAGCACGCGGTAGCGCAACGCGATCGTCGATGCCGACATGGCGCTCGCGCTCGGCTCGTATTCGCAGCGCGCGCGCAGGTCGCCGATGTCGGCGAAGTCCGGGTTGGCGGAGCAGCGCCGCTCCACGACGTACTGCACGCGGTAGCCGCCGTTGTCGGCGGCGCAGTCGGCGAGCAGCGCGCCCTTCTCGTCGACGCAGGGCACCTGCGTCCAGTCCACCGAGCTCGGCACGCCCAGGCCGTCCACCGCGGCCTCGATCACCGGCAGGTAGCGGTTGGGCACCGCCGAATTGCCCTGCCCCCCGGAGACGCGGTTGGCGACCTCGGCCAGCGCGTCGGAGATGGCGCGGTCGGAGGCCTGCAGCGCCGACTGCCGGAAGGAGAAGTTGCCGGCCAGCTGGTTGCCGGTCTGCACGGCGTTCATCACGCTCATGCCGGCCAGCAGCGTGAGCACCAGCACGACCAGCACGACGATGAGCACCATGCCGCGTTCGCGCTTCATGCGTCGCTCCAGATCACGGTGCGCAGCGGGATCACCGCCGCATGCACCCGGTAGCGGAAGTTGCGCCAGGTCCGCCCGGCGGGCACGGGCACCGTGCTGAGGTCGATCACCGGCGCCGCCGCGTCCTCGAACGAGCAGGGGCCCGTGTTGGCCACGCCCGCCGCGTTGGTGCACGGCGCCGTCACTTCCGAGCCGTCCGGCTCGGGCGAGCGGGCGACCACCACGACGCGCACGGCCTTGATGCGGGCGATGTCGTCCACCGCCGGCGTGCCGCCCCAGGTCGGCCCCGTGGCGTCCACCCACTGGACGACGACGTCGCTGGTGCCGGCGTTGCTCACGCCGTACTGCGCCTGCAGCAGCACGATGTCGCCGGCGATCGCCTCGACGCCCGCGCCGAAGGCGAGCGGGTTCTCCGCGCACGCCGGCAGGGCCGGGGTGGTGAAGGCGTTGTAGCGCACCAGCGACTGGCACTGCACGGTGAAGGCGTCCTGCCGCAGCCCGGTGCCGGTCGAGCCCACGCGGCTCACCACGGCCGGCCCCCAGGCGAAGCCCGCCGTCTCGAAGCCGAAAGTGCGCACGGTGCTGAAGGAGCCCGGACCCGCGGGCGCCGGGTTGATGCCTTCGTTGGGCCCGCGCACCAGCAGCTGGCAGCGGTTGGCGTTGCCGCCGCAGGACGCCACCACGGTGGGCGCCTGCGTCACCTGGAACAGGATGCAGGGCTGGCCGGTGCCGGGCGCGCCGAGCACGGCGTAGTCGCCGTTCACGAAGCCGCTGGAGTCGCTCACGTTGATGCTCGCGGCATTGGCCGTGTTGGCCAGCACGGGCGCGGCGCCAAGCGCGCGCGGGCCGGTGCCGCCGGTGAAGACCAGGGTGTCCGGGCCGCTGCCGCCGTCGACGATGCGCGCCGGCATGAAGGCCGCGCCATCGGAAATCATGGTGCTGCCATTCCAGGCATTCCAGGTCGGGCAGATCGTCCGGCCGCTGCTGTAGAAGCCGGCGCCGGCATTGCGCCCCGCGGCGTCCAGCAGCGACAGCGCGATCTGCGCCGCGCCCTGCGCGGTGGCATTGGCGCTCACGATCGCGTACTGGCGGCCGGAGCTGACCACGGCGGCCGTCACGGCCAGCGCGACGATCAGGCCGACGGCGCTCGCGACCATCATCTCGACCAGCGAGAAGCCGGCCTGGCGCATGCGGTGGAAGGATCGGTTCATGGCCATTGCACCCGGTTGTGGACTTCCAGCGTGTGCGGCGCGTCGTCCTCGCCGTTCTTCCAGCACAGGCGCACCGTCACGTCGCTGCCGTCGACGATCACCTGCTGCTCGCCGGCCGACACGCGCGGGAACGCGGCCGTCACCTGCGCCAGCCAGTCGGTCACCTGCGCGTTGGTGGAAGGGGCGCCGGTCGGCGCGCAGGGCACCGTGCCGTCCGGCTTGTGGTTGAAGCTGGCGGCCGTCGCGGGATCGGAGATCAGCATGCGGGCCAGCAGCTGGTCGGCCAGGAAGGTCGCCTCGGCGCGCTGGCGCGCGTCGGTCGAGAGCTTGACCGCGCTCGCCTGCAGGCGCATGAGCCCCAGCACGCCCAGCCCGAAGATGAGGATCGCGACCAGGACCTCGACCAGGGAGAAGCCCTGCTGGGGCCGGCGGGGGCGCGGTCCGGTTCGCATCAGCAGCGCCTGGGATCGCCGTCGGCGGTGACGGCCGGGTCGCACATGCGGATCATCCCGCCGCCGAACACGTTGATGCGGCGGCTCGCCGTCTCCACGCCGGGGCTGGAGACGGTCAGCCGCGACAGCTGCGTGCCGCCCTGCAGCAGCCCGGTGGGCAGGAAGGTGACCGACGTGGCGGCATCGGCGGAAGCGAGCAGCAGGTCGGCCCAGTCGCCGCTGCTGTACGCGCGCAAGGTGTCCCCCGAGGAGACCTGGGTCAGCGTCCAGCCGATCCCGTCGGGGCGCAGCGCGAAGCGCACCGGCGTGTTGCGGCGCACCGCCTCCGCCCGCGCCTGGTTCAGGCCGTCGAGGATGCTCTGCGCGGCGCCCTGCACCTTGCGCTTGGCGATCATCTGGCTGACGCCGGGCGCGGCCAGGGTGGCGGCGATCGCGAGCACGGCGAGCGCCACCAGCAGCTCCACCAGGGTGAAGCCGCGGCGCCTCAGCACGATTCCCCCTGCTTCTTCATCCAGCAGCCGGCGTCGACCGCGGCCCCGTCGAACTGCACCGTCTTCTGCTGGTCCGCCTGGTCCACGGTGTAGGCGTAGCCGGCCATGCCGCCGCTGGCCTGGCCGGTCGCCGTGACGAGGAAGGATTGCGAGGTGCCGCCCGGACCCCAGTTGCACGAGAACTGGAAGGCGGGCGCCGATGGCATGGGCACGCCGCAGGCCGTGGCCGTGGAGCCGTAGTTGCGGTTGTCCTGGTAGTACTGCTCCAGGCGCACGCGCACGGCGCTCAGCTCGCCCAGCGCAGCGGCGATCTTGCCGCGCCGCACGTAGGCAGTGTAGGAAGGATAGGCGACGGCCGCGAGCAGGCCGACCACCGCCACGGCAATCAGCAATTCCAGCAGCGTGAAGCCACGCCGCCCTCCCAAGGCCTGTCTTGCTTTCATGGTTTGCGTCCAGGAACGCCGCCCTTCCTGCATGCAACAGAAAGGAACATTGGCAGGCATTTTGTACCGCAGGACGTCCTCATCCATAAGGCGATTGCCTAATGGACGAGCCGTTCGGCGACTGCCGCCCTACTGGATGAAGCGCAACAGGCGCCCGATCAGGTCGTTCAGGATCTCCTGCACCGGATCGGGGCCGGTCTCGGGCGCCTTCGGCCGCGGCCGCGGGATCGCGAACTCCACCCGGGGGTCGGCCGCGCGCGTGCGCAGCGCATGGACGAAGAAGTCGCCGACGATGGGCAGCGCGCTGCGGGCGCCGGCGCCCCAGCTGTCGGCCATGGTGACGCGGTTGTCGTTGAAGCCGACCCAGGCGCCGGCCACCAGCTGCGGGTGCATGAGGATGAACCAGCCGTCGCTGTTGTCCTGCGTGGTGCCCGTCTTGCCGGCGACGTCCGCCTGGATGCCCCAGCGCGTGCGGATCGCCGTGGCGGTGCCCTCGTCCACCACGCCGCGCATCACGTTCACCAGCTGCAGCGCCCGCGCCCGGGGCATGACCTCCACGCCCTCCGGGCGCGTGAACAGCACCAGCGTGTGGCCGTCGCGGTCCTCCACGCCGGAGATCAGCTGCGGCTCGCCGAGGTAGCGGCCCTCGTTGGCGAGCGTGCCGTAGGCCGTGACCATCTCGCGCAGCGTCACCGGGCTCGTGCCCAGCGCCAGCGAGGGCACGGCCTCCAGCTTGCTGTCGCGCACGCCGAGGCGATACGCCAGGTCGGCGACGCGCGCCGGCCCCACGCGCTGCATCACCTGGGCCGTGATGCTGTTGCGCGAGTGCACCAGTCCCTCGCGCAGCGTCATCGGCTCGTGCGTGGGCGGCGTCGCGTCGCCCGGCGTCCACACGGCGCCGCCGCGCTCGCGCACGGCGACCGGCTCGTCGACGAAGCTGTCCTCGGGCGACAGGCCTTCGGCGAAGGCCGCGCCGTACACGAAGGGCTTGAAGGTGGAGCCCGGCTGGCGCCGCGCCTGGTTGACGTGGTCGAACTGTTCGGTCGCGTAGTCGGGGCTGCCCACCCAGGCCAGCACGCGGGCGTTGCGGGGGTCGATGGCGAGGAAGCCCGCCTGCAGCAGCATGCGTTCCTGGCCCTTCTTGCGGCCGCGGTCGGCCAGGTCCTGCAGGTGCCGCATCTGCCGCGTGACGGCGGTGTTGGCGGCCTTCTGCAGGCGGCTGTCGATGGTGGTGCGCACCACCAGGCCGTCGGCGTAGATGTCGTAGTCGGCGCGGTCGGCCCAGGCGATCAGCCACTTCTTCACCTGCTGCACGGCGTGCGGCGCGATCCCCAGCTGCTCGGGCTGGCGCTCGAAGTCCAGGCGCAGCGGCCGCGCGGCAAGCGCCTGCGCCCGCTTGGGATCGAGCTTGCCGTAGCGCGCCATCTGCGCCAGCACCGTGTTGCGCCGGTCGCGGGCGCGCTCCGGGTTGAGCACGGGGTTGTAGTAGCTGGTGCCCTTGAGCATGCCGATCAGCGTGGCGCTCTCCAGCACGTCGAGGCGGGCGGCCGACTTGTCGAAATAGGTGCGCGCCGCCATCTCGATGCCGAAGGCGTTGTAGAGGAAGGGCACCGTGTTCAGGTAGGTCTCGAGGATCTCGTCCTTCGAGTAGATCGCCTCGATCTTCAGCGCGGTGATCGCCTCCTTGGCCTTGCGCGTGACCGACACCGCGCGGCCGATCTCGTCCGGGTACAGGTTGCGCGCGAGCTGCTGCGTGATGGTGGAGCCGCCCTCGCGGCGGCCGCGCAGCGTGTTGAGCACGGCGCCGGCGGTGCGCCGGAAGTCGATGCCGTGGTGCTCGTAGAAGCGGTGGTCCTCGGTGGCGATGAGCGCATCGACCACCGGCTTGGAGATCTTCTCCAGGGGCACCCACTCGCGGTTGATCCGCTTGAATTCCGCCAGCACCACGCCGTCGGCCGACAGCACGGTGGAAGGCACCTCGGAGCGCGCCTTGCGCAGGTCCGAGATGCTGGGGGTGAAGGGGATCAGCACCAGCACGTACAGCACCAGCAGGGCGGGCGGCAGCAGCGCCGTGCGGACGGGATGGCGGCGGGCGAGCGCGGCGCCGCGGCGCACGAGGTCTGCGGCCCAGGCGCGGGCCCGGGCGAGGGCCGGTGTCATGCGTTGCGATCCAGTGGGGCGTGTTCTTGAGCCATGTGGGACACGGTGGCGGCCGCGCGGTTCAGCCGAGAGCGTAAGCCGATGTGACTAGCCTCCGGCGCGCTTCACGCGCATTCCCTTCTGCTGCAGCAGCGCCATGACCTTCTCGACGTGGTCGCCCTGCACTTCGATGGTCCCGTCGTTGACGGTGCCGCCGCTGCCGCAGGCGGCCTTGAGCTCCTGGCCGAGCCGCACGAGCGCCGCCGCATCCACGGGCACGCCCCGCACGACGGTCACGGCCTTGCCGCCGCGGCCCTTGGTCTCGCGCTGCACGCGCGCGATGCCGTCGCCGGCCGGGGCCGCCGCCTGGCGGCAGGTGCATTGCGCCACGGGGCGGCGACAGCCGGGGCACATGCGGCCGCCCTCGGTGGAATAGACCAGGCCGCCGGAAGAGTTGCGCATCGCCCGATTCTACGGACCCGCGCGCGGGCGCTTCAGTGGCGGCCGCCGCGGCCGAGCAGCCACTCGACCAGCACCACGGCGGCGGCGATCGCCAGCGTCCACAGCGCCACCGAAGGCGACACCCAGTTCTGGGCGTAGGCATCCGACGCGCGCGTGTACGCCTGCAGCGCCAGCTCCGCGCCCTGCAGCCACACGTCGTCGGGAAGGAGGTCCGCCATGCCATCAACTTAGCACCGCGCAGGCCTGCTGCATCGGCCTTTCGGGGGGGGCGGGTGTGCAGGAGTTGCTCAGCCGAGGGGTGGCGTACTCGGCGGCGGCCGGCGCACCTGCGCTGCCTGCTCGAACGCATGCGCGAGCGCGAGCAGCTTCGCTTCCTGGAAATCGGTCGCCAGCAGTTCCGCGCCGACGGGCACGCCGAGCGGCGCGCTCGCCGTCGGCGCGGAGAAGCCCGCGGGGAATGCGATGGCCGGGAAGCCGGTGCCGTGCGAGAGCATGCCGTTGCGCTCGGGCTGCTCCGGCTCGCCGAGCGGCACGACCAGCACGCGCTGCAGCGGATGGAGCAGCGCATCGAGGCGGTGCCGCGCCATGTGCGAGGCGAGCAGGATGCGCAGGCGCTCGCGGTTGCGCAGCCGCCGCAGGTAGTCCGGGTGGTCCAGGCCGTTCTCGATCGCGATCTCCGCTTCCATGGTGCGCTGGATCTCGGGCACCGCCGTGCGGGTGGCCACGAGCTGCCGGAAGCTCGTCACGGGTTGGCCGGGGCCGAGCGCCTCGAAGTAGGCGTCGAAGGCGGCGCGGGCTTCCCAGCGGTCGGTGCCGACATCGGCGGCGAGTTCGTCGAGCCCGTCGATCGCGAGCCGCAGCACGGTGGCGCCCTGCGCCTCCATCGTGCGCACGGCCTGCGCCATCACGCGGTTCACTTCGGCATGCCGGGCCTCGCGGCCGGACATGTTCTCGAGCCAGCCGATGCGGGCGCCGCGCAAGGCATCGGGCCGCAGCGCGTCGGCGTAGCTGGCCGGGACGTGGCCGACACCGAGCGCCGTCACCGGGTCCTGCGGATCGAAGCCCGCCATCGCGTCGAGCATCAGCGCGGCCTCGCGCACGGTGCGCGTGATCGGCCCCACTTCGTCCTGCGTGAGGCTGTTGGGCATGATGCCGGCGCGGCTCACCAGCCCGCGCGTGGGCCGCAGGCCCACGAGGCAGCAGGCCGAGGCGGGCGAGCGGATCGACTGGCCGGTGTCGCTGCCGGTGCCGAGCACCGCGAACTCCGCCGCGATCGCCGCGCCCGTGCCGCCGCTGCTGCCGCCCGCGCTGCGCGTGAGGTCGTACGGGTTGCGCACCTGCCCGCCCAGGCTGCTCACCGACACGCCGCCGCGCGCGAACTCCTGCAGGTTGGCCTTGGCCAGCAGCAGCGCGCCGGCCGCGCGCAGGCGCTGCACCACGAAGGCGTCGCGGCGCGGCTGCGAGTGGCGCATCGCGATGTTGCCGCCGGTGGTGGGCAGGTCGTGCGTGTCGAAGTTGTCCTTGAGGACCAGCGGCACGCCATGCAGCGGGCCGACGTCGCCGCGGCGCGCGCGGTATTCGGCTTCCAGGCGCCGCGCCTCCTCCATCGCCCGCGGGTTCACCGTGATGAGCGACTGCAGGGACGGGCCCTGGCGGTCGTAGGCCGCTATGCGCGCGAGGCTGTGCTGCGCGAACTCGGCGATGCCGAGGCGGCCTTCGCGCCAGGCCGCGTGCAGGCCGTCGATCGTTGCATTGTTCACGCGCGCCATTATGAAGAGCCAGGGTCCCTACGCCATCGGGCCGATGGCGCGCGCGGGGCCCCTGCCTATCCTGAATCGAAGCAACCCCTTGGGAGACGGCGATGAGCGATGTCTACAGCATGGGCCTCCCGTGCAGCGACTGCGGCGAACGCAGGCACGACCTGGAGGCGAACGGCCAGCACGTGGTGGACTGCCGCGAGGACCCCACCCTGCCCGGCTGGTGCATCCTGCGCTACACGCGCATGGCGCGCGCGGCGCCGGCGGCGCCGGAGTGGCTCACGGCCACGCAGGCGCAGGCGGCGAAGGCGATCGTCAACCTGTTCGAGACCGGCAGCGTGCGCGGCCACTACGGCGCCGTCGCCGTGCTCCCCGGCGACACGGGCCGGCTGACCTTCGGCCGCTCGCAGGCCTCGCTCGGTTCCGGCAACCTGCACCTGCTCGTCGAGCGCTATTGCGGCACCGTCGGCGCGCGCTTCGGCGCCCGCCTGCGCGCATGGCTGCCGGCGCTGGCGGCGCGCCACGCCGCGGCCGACACCGACATCAAGCTGCACAACCTGCTGCGCGCCAGCGCCGACGACCCGGTGATGCGCGACGTGCAGGACGCCTTCTTCGACGAGCTGTTCTGGGACCCGGCCGTGCGCGCTGCGGCGCGCCTGGGCGTGCGCTCGCCGCTGGGCGCCGCCATCGTCTACGACGGCTGGGTGCACGGTTCGTGGACCTCGCTGCGCGACCGCACCAACGCGGGCGGCACGCT
Organism: Ramlibacter sp. bp-362; assembly: GCF_054956735.1. Classification (NCBI taxonomy): domain Bacteria; kingdom Pseudomonadati; phylum Pseudomonadota; class Betaproteobacteria; order Burkholderiales; family Comamonadaceae; genus Ramlibacter; species Ramlibacter sp. bp-362. The sequence goes on along the minus strand of NZ_JBUDXE010000010.1, from coordinate 47,010 downwards.
GGGCGACCTGGGCGAACACGAATGGCTGCGCCGCTACGTGCGCCTGCGCCGCGAGTGGCTGGCGACGCATCCCAACGCGCTGCTGCGCGCCACCGTGTACCGCATGGACGCCTTCCAGCGCCTGATGGAACAGGAAGCCTTGGGCCTGCCCCTGCCCCTGGTGGTGCGCGGGGAGGAGATCTCCGTCGCGACGCTGGCCGCGCTGCCGCCGGGCTGCTACGACGGCCCCGAGCCCGGCACGCGCGAGCTCTCCGTGCAGTCGCCGCTGCTGCGCGGCCTGGACGTTCGGCTGGTGCAGCTGGCCCTGTCGGACCAGGGCTGCGACATCCGCGCCGACGGCATCTTCGGCAACGGCACGGCGCGCTTCGTGCGCGCGCTGCAGCGCACGAGCGAGCTGCCCGAGACGGGCGTGGCGGACGTGGGACTGATCCAGAAACTGATCGCGATGGAGGCCTGAGGGAGCTGGGGTTCGCTGCGCTCACCGCCAGCCTACGAGGGCGCGAACCTTCGTAGGCTGGCGGTGAGGCGAAGCCGAACCCCAGCTACCTCGACAGAAAGACTTCATGGGTTCTCCCTAGGACGCGTTGGCGGCGCCCGCGGCTAGATTGGCCGGGCGCAACTTCCCACGCGACCCAAGGAGACACCCGCATGACCCGTCCTTCCCGCCGCCTGCTGCTCGCCGGCCTCGCCGCCGCGGCGCTGGCCGCCACCGCACTGCCCGCCGCCGCGCAGAACTACCCGAACCGGCCGATCCAGCTGATCGTGCCCTGGGGCGCCGGCGGAGGCACCGATGCCACCGCGCGCATCCTCGCGAGCCTCATGGAAAAGGAACTGGGCCAGCCGGTCAACGTGGTGAACCGCACCGGCGGCAGCGGCGTCGTGGGCCACGCGGCCATCGCTTCGGCGCCGCCCGACGGCTACACGATCGGCCTGGCGACCGTGGAGATCGGCATGATGCACTGGCAGGGCCTGACGGACCTGACCGGCGCCTCGTACACGCCGATCGGCCTGGTCAACGCCGATCCCGCCGGCGTGCAGGTGCGCGCCGATGCGCCGTACAAGACGGTGCAGGACCTGCTGGCCGCCATCAAGGCCAATCCGGGCAAGTTCAAGGCTTCGGGCACCGGCCAGGGCGGCATCTGGCACCTGGCCATCGCGGGCCTGCTGCGCGACCAGAAGATCGATCCGCACGCCGTCGCCTGGGTGCCCAGCAACGGCGCCGCGCCCGGCCTGCAGGACATGCTGGCGGGCGGCATCGACATCGCGCCGGTGTCCCTGCCGGAAGCGCGCTCGCTGATCGACGCCGGCAAGGTCAAGAGCCTGGCCGTCATGAACGACACGCCCGCGTCGCTCTACCCGAACGTGCCGACGCTCAAGGCCGCGATCGGCAGCAACTGGACGATGGCGGCCTGGCGCGGCATCGTCGCGCCCAAGGGCATCCCGAACGACGTGCGCGACAAGCTCGCGGCCGTGGTCCGGAAGACCGCCAACAGCAAGGAATACCGCGACTTCATGGCGAGCCGCGGCTTCGGCGTCATCTACGCCGGGCCGGAGGAGTTCGGCAAGTTCATGGCCAAGTCCGACGCCGACCTGGGCGCGACGATGAAGGCCGTGGGCATCGCGAAGTGAAGATCAACGACGCGGTCTTCGGGCTGCTGCTGATGCTCCTGGGTGGCGCCGTGCTGGTCGCCATCCAGGGCTATCCCAAGATCCCCGGCCAGCCGGTCGGCCCGGCGCTGTTCCCCGGCCTCATCGCCGGCGGCCTGTGCATCACGGGCGTGCTGCTGGTGGCCAGGGGCCTGCGGTCGCGTGCCGGCCAGCCGTGGCTGGCGTGGGACGACTGGGTGCGCTCGCCGCGCCACATCGCCGCGCTGGCCGTGCTGCTCGCCTCCATCGTCTTCTACATCCTGGCGTCGGACCTGCTCGGCTTCCTGGTCGTCGCGCCGCTGATCCTGCTGGCGCTGTTCCTGGTGCTGCGGGTGCGGCCGTGGCACGCCGTCGGCATCGCGATCGTCGCGACGCTGGTGGTGCACTTCGCCTTCTACAAGCTGTTGCGCGTGCCGCTGCCCTGGGGCGTGCTGAAAGGGTTTGCCTGGTGAACGAATCCGCCCTGCTGCAGGCCTTCGCCATGGTGTTCGAGCCGGGCACCATCGTGGCGATGGTGCTGGCCTCGCTGTTCGGCCTGTTCGTCGGCGCGGTGCCGGGGCTCACGGCCACGATGGCCACGGCGCTGCTGGTGCCGGTCACGTTCTTCATGCCGCCGATCACGGCGATCGCCACCATCGTCACGGCGACGGCCATGGCGATCTTCTCCGGCGACATCCCCGGCTGCCTGCTGCGCATCCCCGGCACGCCCGCCTCGGCCGCCTATACGGACGAAGCCTATGCCATGACCCGCAAGGGCGAGGCGGAAAAGGCGCTCGGCGCCGGCCTGGTCTTCTCCGCCGTCGGCGGCCTGTTCGGTACCGCGGTGCTGATCCTCGCGGCGCCGCTGCTGGCCGAAGTCGCGCTGCGCTTCAGCTCCTTCGAATACTTCTGGCTGGTGCTGCTGGGCCTGACCTGCGCCGTGTTCATCACCAGCGAGCATCCGCTCAAGGGCGTCGTGACGCTGCTGCTGGGGCTGCTGGTGGCCTGCGTGGGCCTCGGCAACCCGGCGGGCTTCCCGCGCTTCACCTTCGGCAGCGCGGAGATGACCGGCGGCATCGGCATGATCTCCATGATGATCGGCATGTTCGCGATCTCGGAGGTGATCCGCTACGTGGTGGACACCAGCCCGCCCGCCGAACTGGTGGTGGAGAAGGTCGGCAACGTGATGAAGGGCCAGTGGGAACTGGCGAAGAAGTACCCGGTGCAGATCCTGCGCGGCAGCACGCTGGGCACGGCCGTCGGCGCGCTGCCCGGCGCCGGCGCCGACATCGCGGCCTGGATCTCGTACGCGATGAGCAAGAAGTTCTCGAAGGAGCCGCAGAAGTTCGGCACCGGCCACGTCGAGGGCATCGTGGAGTCCGGCTCCGCCAACAACAGCGCGCTGGCCGGCGCCTGGATCCCGGCCCTGGTGTTCGGCATCCCCGGCGACTCGATCACGGCCATCGTGATCGGCGTGCTCTACATGAAGAACATGAACCCGGGGCCGACGCTGTTCACGACCAACCCGCAGAACATCTACGCGGTGTTCCTGCTGTTCATCATCGCGAACATCATCATGGTGCCGCTGGGCATCCTGTGCATCAAGGTCGCCCGCCGCATCCTGAAGGTGCCGCGCAACATCCTGATGCCGCTGATCCTGCTGTTCTGCATCGTGGGCACCTTCGCCATCAACAACTCGATCTTCGAGGTGACGGTGATGCTGGTGGCGGGCGTCGTCGCCTGGCTGCTGGAAGCCAACCGCTTCCCGATCGCGCCGGCGATCCTGGGCGTGGTGCTGGGCGGGATGCTGGAGGAGAACTTCATCACCTCCATGATCAAGTCCGACGGCAACCTCGGTGCCTTCTTCGAGCGGCCGATCGCGGCGGGGCTGGCCGTGGTGACGCTGCTGGTGTGGTTCCTGCCGCCGGTGCTGAGGATGCTGCGCCTGCGGCGGCCGGAGGTTCCGGCGTAGGCGTCACACGGCTTCAGGCATCCCCACCTTCAGCTTCTCCGCCCACGGCTGCAACGCCTCGATCACGCCGGGGTGCAGCGTGACGCCCTCCTCCCGCTGGCGCTGCGCGAGCGCGTAGCCCCGCTCGCCGGGCAGGCGCACCGTCTCGCCCGCACGCGCGGGGCGCGAGGCGCGGCACTGGCGCGCGACCTCGTCCATCTGCCGCACGAAATCGGCGCGGCCGCCGAAGGCCGCCGGGTCGATGATCTGCAGGAACACGGTGGCGCCCCAGCCCTGCTTCGGGTCCGCGCGGCCGAAGCCGGCGAGGCCGCCGGTCAGCGCCTCCACCATCAGCGAGAGGCCGTAGCCCTTGTGCCCGGAGTCCAGCCCGCCGAGCGGCAGGATCGTGCCCTTGGGTTCCTGCACCAGCACCGCCGGGTCGTCGCTCGGGCGCCCGTGGCCGTCGATCAGCCAGGGCGCGGGCAGCTTGCCGCCCTCTTCGCGCAGGCGCCCCGTGAGGCCGTTGGTGGTGGCGGACGTGGAGATGTCCGTCACGATGGGCGCGCCGCTGGTGGGAATGCCCACGGAGACCGGGTTGGGCGTGAACACCGGGTCCAGCCCGCCGAAGGGCGCGACGCTCGCGGAGTTCGCGTCCGACGAGGCGAGGATCATCATCAGCCCCTGCGCGGTCGCGCGCTCGTGGAAGGCCGCGAGGCAGGCGATGTGGTGCCCGTGGCGGATCACCACCGTGCCGGTGCCGCAGCGCTTCGCCATCGCGGTCGCCTTCTTCATCGCCTCGAGCACGAGCCACGGGCCCGGCAGGCGGCGCCCGTTCCAGGTGAGCGCCGCGGGCGTCTCGTTCAGCACGTGCGGCTGGCCTTCGACGTTCATGGAGCCGGAGGTGACCTCGCGCAGGTAGGACGGCAGCAGCTGCAGCCCGTGCGTCGTATGGCCGAGGAGGTCGCCCTCCACCAGGATTTCCGCCACCGGCTCGGCCTTCTCGTCGGGCATGCCCGCGGCCGCGAGCAGTTGCCAGGCGAAGGCGTGGAGGCGGGAGGCGTCGTAGCGGGGCGTCGAAGGCATGGGCGCAGTCTAGCGGCGGCCTGCGAACACCTCGTTACGGACAACCCCTAGCGTGCGCAGCGCCACCCACAATGCCCCTTCCTCCACGGCAGAGCTTTCCCCGCATCGCATGTTCGACCACGTCTGGCCCTGGCTCTCCGCCGCGATCGTCGCGCTGCTCGTGGTGGTCATCTGGTCGATCCGGCGGCACCGCAGCCCCAGGCTGCAGGTGCAGACCGACGCGGGCATCGCCGAACTGGTGCCCTCGCTGTCGGGCCTCACGCTCGGCACCGCCGTCGGCGGCAACGCGGTGGAGGTGCTGGAGAACGGCGCCTTCTTCGACCTGCTGGAGCAGCGCATCGCCGCCGCGCGCAAGTCGGTGCACTTCGAGACCTTCCTCTGGAAGCCGGGCCGGCTCGCCGACCGCATGGCCGCCGCCTTCATCGAACGCGCCCGCGCCGGCGTGACGGTGCGCGTGATGCTCGACGCGCAGGGCTCGCGCCGCATCGCCGACGACATGGTGGAGCGCATGCGCGAGGCGGGCTGCAAGGTGAAGTTCTTCCACAAGCGCTCGATCTACACCATCGGCGTGCTGAACGACCGCGACCACCGCAAGATCTGCATCGTCGACGGGCGCGAGGCCTTCGTGGGCGGCCACTGCATCACCGACGACTGGCTGGGCGACGCCGAGGACCACGAGCACAACTCCGACGTGAGCGTGCGGCTGCACGGCCCGATCGTGCACAGCCTGCAGGGCTGCTTCAGCGAGAACTGGGCGGGCGCGACGGGCGAGCTGTTCGTCGGCGACGACTTCTTTCCGGCGCTGGAGCCGGCCGGCGACGTGTGCATCCACGCGGCCTACCTGAAGCCGGAGAACTCGGCCCCGGCCGTGAAGATCCTGCACCACACGGCGCTGTGCCTGGCGCGCCGGCGCATCTGGATCCAGAACCCCTACTTCATCCCCAAGGACGAGGCGATCCAGGCCATGGGCGCCGCCGTGCGGCGCGGCGTGGACGTGCGGGTGCTGATGCCGGCCACGAGCGGCTCCGACGCGCCGATGGTGCAGCACGCCGGGCACCGGCATTTCGAGACGATGCTCAAGTTGGGCGTGCGGCTGTTCGAATACCCGCACACGCTGCTGCACCAGAAGATCATGACCATCGACGGCTGCTGGAGCGCCGTCGGCTCCGCCAACTTCGACGACCGCTCCTTCGACACCAACGACGAGATCACGCTGGGCATCCTCGACGAGGGTGTCGCGGCGAAGTTCGACGCGATCTTCGAGAAGTACGCGGCGCGGGCGACCGAGATCGAGCTGGGGAAGTGGAGGAAGCGGGGCTGGCTCCACAAGCTCAAGGACAACGCGGCTTACATGCTCAACGACGTGCTGTGATGCTGGGGTTCGCTGCGCTCACCGCCAGCCTACGGGACCCGTCAACGAACGGGCGGCTTCGTAGGCTGGCGGTGAGCGCAGCGAACCCCAGCAAAGCCCCTACACCCTCCGCCTCCGCGGCACCACCTGCAACTGCATCGTCGCCGCCGCCGGCGCGGTGGTCAGCACCATCTGCTGCGGCGGCAGATCGAGCAGCTGGTCCGCGTGCCACACGCGGATGCGCACCGGCCCTTCCGGCACCGCCTCGAAGCTCGCGTGGCCATCCGGCCCGCTCACCGCCGCCCAGGGCGTGTCGCTCACGAACACGTGCGCCTTCATCGACGCGTGCAGGTGGCAGCCCAGGAGCACGGCGCCCGGCTTGTCGAAGCGCGCCTCCACGGCGTGCGCGGGCTGGCCCGGCTTGCGGCCGTCCAGGCGCAGTTCGAAGCCGCCGCTGGCGGCCGCGTCGAAGTTGGTGATGCCCGCGGCGCTGGCGCGCACGTGGTGCTCCCAGGGATCGTTGTTGACGAAGGTGGCCTGGGCCCCCGCGGCGACGAGCGACACCGCCGGCACGAAGCGCATCTTCTCCTGCACGATGGTCACCTTCGTGGGCAGCGGCCTGGGCGCGCCGGGCGCGGCGGGCGCCAGCACCACGACGGCGTCGGGCACCGGCTTGCCTTCCTTGTCCAGCACCGTCACCTTCAGCGCGCCGGCCTGCGCGGCCAGCGTGAGCGCGGCCAGGGCCAGCGCGATGAGCGAACGCTTCATGCCCGTGCCTCAGCGGATGACGTGCCAGACCTTGTTCTTGTTGTCGCCGTACTTGTCGCCCGGCTCCTGGTCCTCCGGCCAGGTGTAGAGCGGCCAGCCCTTGTAGGCCCACTGGCGCTTGCCGTCGTCGCGCACGACGATGGTGTAGTCGCCATGGGCGCGGTCCGACGCGCTCGCGAGGAACGGCGGCCAGTTGATCGCGCACTGCCCGTTGCACGAGGAGCGGCCGCTGCCGCGGGCGTCGCGGTCGAACGTGTAGAGCGTCATGCCCTCGGGGTTGACCAGCACGCCTTCGCGCATCGTGGCCGGGGCGCCGCCGGTGGACAGGGAGGCGCAGCCCGCCAGCAGCGACAGCGGCAGGGCGATGGCCAGGACGAGTTTCTTCATAGCCTTGTTCTCCTCAGGCCCGCAACACGAGGCCTGTCCTGGATTAACGCTCCGCGCTCGCGTCTATTCCAGTTGCGCCGGGAACAATTTGGCACAAACCCGCGAAAAAGCGGGCGGCCGTTGCCCGCCCGCCGCCCTCAAGGCTCGCCGAAGGGCCGCATCGCCTCGAAGTCCTGGTCGGAGGCGCCGGTGAGGAAATAGTTCGGGTGCTGGCGCCCACCCTGCATCGCCTGCAGGATCCGCGCGTGCAGGTCGCGGTGCGAGCCGCGGAAGGCGCCGCCGTTCCAGACCTTGAGCAAGGCCTCGGTGAAGGCGCCGTTGCGCGGGCCGTCGTAGGACAGCTCGTGGTCCTGGCAGCCGGAGACCAGGATCACGCTGGCCGGCACGGTGGCCTGCTCCGCGGGCCCGGCCACGTACTGCAGCGAGTCGTACATCGACCGGTGCTGCTCGTAGACCTGCAGCGCCCGCGGCCACTCGATCCACTTGGCCGCGTACTCGGCGCGGGCCGGCTGCGGCAGCGCGCGCGTGAACATGGCGCGGGCGACCGTGCCGCTGTGGCAGCTGTCGGACAGCACCAGGATGCGCACGCCCTTGCGGAAGCGCGACCAGGCGACGTGCAGTTCGTCGTCCAGCAGCATGCGGTCGTAGAGGCACCAGGTCTCGTCCAGCATGTCGTCCTTCTCGTCCGAGGTGACGTCCGGCACCTGGCCGCCGTGGCCGGAGTACGTGAGCAGGAAGCGGTCGCCGGCGTGCAGCTGCTGCGCCGCGTCGTACAGCTCCGCCAGCACGGCCGCCGAGGTGGCCTCGGCCGACAGCAGGCACTTCGCGCCGTAGCCCTGGCTGCGCGCGATGGCCTCCATGTCGCGCGCATCCTGTTCGCAGGCGTTGAGCCTGCCGTCCCAGCCTTCGTAGCCGGCGGGATCGACGGTGTTGAGTCCGAGGGAGAGGGAGCGATCGGGCATGGAAGCCTCCTGCGGTCGTGGGCGATCCAATCTAGGCGCGCCGGCGCCGCCTCGCATCGCTCGGAAGGCTTAGGCCGGATCCCTAGCCGGCCGCACGCAGCCCGGGGATCGCCTCCTTGCGGCGCACGTCGGCACAGTGCAGCTGCGGGTTCTGCGGCTCGGCGACGACGCTCGCGATGCGCTCGGCCGCGCGCCGGATCAGCTGCTCGAAGTCCAGCGGCGCGCTCCTGGGCGCGCGCGCCGCGTCGCGCAGCACGCTGCACACGCTGTACGTGAAGGCGCCGAAGGCCGTGACGCCGTGGCGGTACTCGTAGGCCAGCTCGCCCTCGGCGCACGCTTCCAGCATCACCGGCACGTAGGGACCCTGGTGGTCGTTCGCCTGCTTCGCGGCGCGGTACTGGCGCGCCGACGGCGTCCACAGGCTGGTGCCCCGGCCCATGCGCCGCTTGCTGCCGTTCTCGCCCAGCCAGGACTTGCGGTCGCCGGCGCGCGCGAGCTTGCGCTCCTCCTCGCGCGTCACGCGCGCCAGCTGCACGCGCGGCAGCCACATCTGGCTGGCGGCGTCCCAGCGCAGCATGCGGTGGCGGATGTCGTCGGGCGGCGCGAGGCCGCGGGCGCGCAGCGCGCTGCCGCGGGCCATGCCGCCGGCGTGGCAGCAGTCCAGCATCATCGTGAACTGGCAGCCGTAGGGCAGCTGGCCGTACAGCGCCGCGAGCGCGTCGTCGGTGATGCCTTCGCTGCGGCTCCAGTCGAAGTCCCAGGGCACCAGGCACTCGTCGAGGCGGTCCACTTCCGAGTCGGCGCCGTAGGCGGGCACCTGCGCGCCATGGCCGGCGAAGAAGAAGAACAGCTGGTCGCCGTCGCGCGCGTCCTCCAGCAGCCACTGCAGGCGCTCGCGGATGCCCTGCGCGGTGGCGCGTTCGTTGAGCGCGACGCGGATGCCGTCCGGCGGGAAGCCCAGCTCCTGCAGCGCGGCGCTGACGGCGAACACGTCGTTCACCGGCCCCTCCAGCCGGTTGGCCGGATCGGGATAGTCGGCCACGCCCACCAGCACCGCCTTGCGCTGGAGCGCCGCCGGCTTCGCGCGCGCGGCGACACGCGCGTGCTGCTCCGCGAGGTTCGAGGGGCGCGCGCCGGCGGCGGGCAGCGCCCGGCCGCGCGGCGCGCTGGCCGCGAGGTCCTGCCACACCGACAGCGCCGTCTGCTCGTGCGCGAGGTAGCGACGCGCATCGTGGTCGGCGTAGCCGGCGATGTCGAAGAAGGTGTCGACCTGGCGGAAGCGGGCCGACGCGGGCAGGCCCACCGGGCAGGTGAACACGTCGTCCTCGCGGTTGTACAGGTGCCACCAGAAGCGGCATTGCGCGAGCGGCTCGATGCGGCCGCCGAACACCGAGCGGACGGCGGGGTTGCCGATCTGCGAGCCGAGCGTGACGAAGCTCAGGTCCGCATCGAGCGTGCCGCCGGCGACCTCGTCGCGCCGCAGCGTGTCGTAGGCGATGAGCGAGCCCAGGCTGTGGGCCAGGATCACGTCGGGCTGCATCTGCTGGATGGCCGCCGCGAGACGCTGGCGCAGCTGCGCGCGCAGGTCTTCCAGCGCGACCCACTGCGCGATCATCCCGGCGGTCCAGCGCACGGCGTCGAGCGCGGACGCCAGCCCGCCGCGCGAGCGCAGGCGGTCGGTGATGCCGTAGAACAGGCCGCTGGCCGAGAGGCGGTACAGCGCCTCGATCACCTCCGGCGCGCCCAGCGGCGCGGCCTCGAACAGGTCGTCGTAGGCGAGGAACTCGATGGTCGGCGCGAGGCCCGGCCGCCAGGCGCCGAGTCCGGCCAGCACGGCCTGCTGCCATTGCGGCTTCCAGTCCGCCTTGGCGTCGCCGTGGCCCACGCCGTGGATCGCCAGGATCTGCATGCCCCCTCCCCTGCCGGGCTGCGCGCGCCGGCAAGCGCAACATAGTGGGCCGGCGCGCGCGGCGCAACTCCCGCACGCCAGGCGGCGACAATGGCGGGCATGTCCTCCACCGTGCTGCCTCCCCTGGAATCCGACCTCCCCGAAGCTGCCCTGCGCGTGCTCGCGCAAGCGAGGCGCCGCGCCACGCCCTGCGGCGACGGCGAACTCGTGTGGCACGCCTGGGGGCGGGAAGGCGACGCGCCGCTGGTCCTGCTGCATGGCGGCAGCGGCAGCTGGACGCACTGGATCCGCAACGTGGAGGCGCTGGCCGCCACGGGCCGGCACGTGCTGGTGCCCGACCTGCCCGGCTTCGGCGACTCCGCGCGGCCGCCGCAAGGCCAGGATGCCGACGGCGTGGCGCCGGCGGTCGCGCAGGGCCTGGTCGACCTGGGCTGCGCCGAGGCGGTCGACGTGGTCGGCTTCTCCTTCGGCGGGCTGTGCGGCGCGCTGATGGCCGCCGCGCAACCGGAACGCGTGCGCCGCCTCGTGCTGGTGGGCGCGCCGGGCCTGGGCCTGCGCAGCAAGCGCCTGCCGCTCACGTCCTGGCGCGAGCAGCCGACCGAGGAAGGACGGCGCGCCGCGCACCGCAGCAACCTCGCCACGCTGATGATCGCCGACCCCGCGAAGATCGACGCGCTGGCCGTGGACCTGCAGGCCGCCAATGTCCCGCGTGATCGCATGCACCGGCGCAAGCTGGCGTTGACGGACCTGCTGCTGCAGACGCTGCCGAGCTTGCGGTGCCCCGTCGATGCCATCTATGGAGCGAAGGACGCGCTGTATGTCGAGAGCCTGGATCGGCTGCAGCCCTGCCTGGAACGCGCGCCTTGCTTCGGCCGGCTGGAGCTCATTCCGGAGGCGGGGCACTGGGTGCAGTACGAGGCGCCGGAGCCGTTCCTGCGCAGCCTCGCCGCCATCCTCTCCTAGAACAGCAGGTTCGGCAGCACCAGCGACACCCAGGGCACGTAGGTCACGATCACCAGGAAGGCCAGCAGCACCATCATCCAAGGCAGCGCGGCCCGCGCGACCTGCATGATGGACATGCCTGTGATGCCCGAGGTGACGAACAGGTTCAGTCCCACGGGTGGCGTCACCATGCCGATCTCCAGGTTCACCACCATGATGACGCCCAGGTGCACCGGGTCGATGCCCAGGCGCGTGGCGATGGGGAACAGGATGGGCGCCAGGATCAGGATGATGCCGGTCGGCTCCATGAACATGCCGGCGACGAGCAGCAGCACGTTCACCACCAGCAGGAACTGCCAGGGCGGCATGCCCATCGCGACGATCTGCTCGGCGATCGCCTGCGGGATCCGCTCGGTGGTCAGCACGTGCGCGAACAGCAGCGCGTTGGCCACGATGAACATCAGCATCACCGTGACCTTGCCCGAGTCCACCAGCACCTTGGGCACGTCGCGCATGCGCAGGTCGCGGTAGACGAACACGGCGACCACGAACGCGTAGACCGCCGCCACGGCCGCGGCCTCGGTCGGCGTGAAGATGCCGCCGTAGATGCCGCCCAGGATGATCACCACCAGCAGCAGGCCCCAGATGGAGTCGCGCGCCGAGCGCAGCACCTCGCCCAGCGTGGCGCGGGGCAGCCGCGGCAGGTTCACCATGCCGCCGCGGACGTAGATCGCGGACATCAGCATCAGCCCGAGCAGGACGCCCGGGATCACGCCCGCCATGAACAGGCGCCCGACCGAAGTCTCGGTGGCGGCCGCGTAGACCACCATCACGATCGAAGGCGGGATCAGGATGCCCAGCGTGCCCGCGTTGCAGATCACGCCGGCGGCGAAGCCCTGCGGGTAGCCCGCGCGCACCATGCCGCCGATCACGATGGACCCGACCGCGACCACCGTCGCCGGGGAGGAGCCCGACACGGCGGCGAACAGCATGCAGGCCATCACCGAAGCCATCGCCAGGCCGCCGCGCAGGTGGCCGACGCAGGCGTTGGCGAAGCGGATCATGCGGCGCGCCACCCCGCCGGTGGTCATGAAGGTGCCGCCCAGGATGAAGAAGGGGATCGCCAGCAGCGTGTAGGCCTCGGACGTCTCGTACAGCTTGAGCGCCAGCGAGGCGAGCGAATCGTGCGCGAAGATCAGGATGGTCAGGATCGACGAGAGGCCCAGCGCCACGGCCACGGGCACGCCGAGGGCCATGAACACGAACAGCATGACGAACAGCGCGGTGACCGTCATGCGCCCGCTCCCGGTTCGACCTGGTCCTGGCGCAGCTTGAGCGCCTCGCCGGTCTCGTCGGCCAGCAGGTGCGCCTGCTGCCCGGAGATCACCCGCCACAGCACCTGCGCGAAGCGGAACGCCAGCAGCAGGAAGCCCAGCGGCAGGACGATCCGCGGGATCCACTGCGGCACCGGCAGGTCCTGCATCAGCACGCCCACGTCGTACATCTTGTACGCGTACTGCCAGCCGCCCCAGGCCACGACCAGGGCGTAGCCTATGCACAGGATGGCGGCGATGCCGGCGACCACGCGGGCGGTGCGCGGCCCGAGCAGGCGCACCGCGGCGTCCACGCCGATGTGCGCGCCGACGCGCACGCCGTAGGACATGCCGATGAAGATCAGCCACGCGAACAGCACGCCGGTGAGCTCCAGCGCCCAGACGAAGCTGTAGTGGAAAAGATAGCGGGCGACGACCTGCGCGAAGGTGATGACCGTCATCACCGCCATCAGGAACGCGACCAGGAATTCTTCGAGTTGTTCGAGCCAGCGCATGCGGGGGGCGGAGCGGGCCCGCGGCGCGGGCCCTGCCGTCCTCAGGTGTTCGCCTTGGCGGCCGCCTGGATCAGGTCGCGGCCGATCTCACCTTCGAACTGCTTCCACACCGGTTCCATCGCCTTGCGCCAGGCGGCGACGTCGTCCTTGCCCAGCTTCTGGATCTTCGCCTTGCCGGCCTTGGCGATCTTCTCGCGGTCGGACTCGTTGATGTCGTTGGCGATCTTGTTGCCGAACTTCGTGGCCTCCGCCATCGCCTCGGACACGCCCTTGCGCACGTCCGCCGGCAGGCCGTCGAACCACTTGACGTTGGTGACGACCATGTAGTCGATGACGCCGTGGTTGGTCTCGGCGATGGTCTTCTGGACCTCGTGGAACTTCTGCGACCAGATGTTGGACCAGGTGTTCTCCTGGCCGTCCACCACGCCGGTCTGCAGCGCCTGGTACACCTCGGAGAAGGCCAGCTTCTGCGGGTTGGCGCCCAGCGCGCGGAACTGCGCCTCCAGCACGTCCGAGGCCTGGATGCGGAACTTGAGGCCCTTCACGTCCTCCGGCCGCACCAGGCGGTCGCGGTTGGTGGACAGCTGCTTCATGCCGTTGTGCCAGTACGCCACGCCGCGCAGGCCGCGGCTGGTGATGGAGTTGAGCAGCCCCTGGCCGACCGAGGAAGCCTGGAAGCGGTCCACCGCCTCCAGGTCGTCGAACAGGAAGGGCAGGTCGTAGACCTGCAGCTTCTTGGTGTAGCGGTTGAACTTCGACAGCGAGGGCGCGATGAAGTGCACGTCGCCGAGCAGCAGCGCCTCCATTTCCTTGGCATCGCCGAACAGCTGCGAGTTGGGGAAGACCTGCACCTGGACCTTGCCGGGCAGCTTCTTCTCCGCCAGTTCCTTGAACTTGAGCGCGGCCTGCCCCTTCGGCGTCTGGTCCGCCACCACGTGGCTGAACTTGATGACCATGGGGGATTGCGCCCGCGCCATGAAGGGAAGCGCGGCGGCCGCGGCGGCCGATGCGGCCGTCACGAGCACGCGACGCCTTGGCTGGGAAATGGGGGCCATGTCGTCTCCTTTGCTCGTCGATGCGCCGGACCACGCCCGGCTGGAAGCCGGTTTATACATTGGGAGAAATGTTTTGCGTCGGTCGCGGCCTAGGGGCTTCTACCGGCAAGAGGGGTTCTCCCGATGCCCCTCCGGGGAACCCCTAGAGGGCCTTGCCGAGCCGGGCCGCGCCCTCGCGGATGCGGTCCACGTCCGCCGTGGCGAAGCTCAGACGCAGGGTCGCCGGGTCCGGGTCGCGGGCGAAGAAGGGCGCGCCCGGCACGAAGGCCACGCCCTGCTCGATCGCCCGCTTGGCGAATTCGCCGGCATCCCGGACGCGCCCGCCGGCGCCGGTCAGGCGCGCCCAGAAGAACAGGCCGCCCTGGGGCGCGGTGAACTCGATCGCGTCGCCCAGCTCCTGCTTCAGCGCGTCCGCCATCGTGCGGGCCCGCTCGGCATACGTCTGGCGCACGGTGCGCAGCGTCTGCGGCATGCGCCCGCTCTTCAGGTACTGCGCCGCCGTCGCCTGGGCGAATGTGCTGGTGTGCGCGTCGCTGAATTGCTTGCACATCGTCGCCCGGGCCAGCAGCTCCTGCGGGGCCACCAGCCAGCCGACCCGCAGGCCGGGGCTGAGCACCTTGCTCATGCTGCCGCAGTGCGCGATCCAGGCGCGGCTGCCCGGCACCTCCTGCGACAGGGCCAGCAGGCTGGGCGGCGGCGGCTCGCCGAAATAGAGATCGCCGTAGGGATCGTCCTCGACGACCAGCACCTGGTGCTTCACGGCCAGCTCCAGGATGCGCCGGCGGCGCTCCAGCGTCAGCAGCGCGCCGCTCGGGTTGCCGAAGGTGGGGATCAGGTAGACGAACTTCGGCCGGTGCTCGACGATCAGGCGCTCCAGCTCGTCGACCTTGACGCCGTGCGCGTCGATGGGCGCGCTCTGCACGTCGGCGCCGTAGAGGCGGAAGCACTGGATGGTGGCCAGGAAGGTGGGGCCCTCGACGATCACCTTGTCGCCCTCGCCCACCATCGTCTTGCCCAGCAGGTCGAGCGCCTGCTGGCTGCCGGTGGTGACGATCAGGTCCTGCGCCTGCAGGTCGGCCACGCCCTTGGCCCGCTCGAACGCGGCGAGCTGGGCGCGCAGCGGCTCGTAGCCCTCGGTGGCGCCGTACTGCAGCGCCCCGCCGGGCTCCTCCTGCAGGGCGCGCTGCGAGGCCTCGCGCAGCCCCTCGACATCGAACATCGCGCTGTCCGGAAAGCCCCCGGCGAAGCTGATGATGCCGGGCTTGCCCAGCAGCTTGAAGAGTTCGCGGATGGCGGAGGTTTCGACCTTGTCGAGGCGGGGGGCGAAGTTCAGGGGCATGGAAGCGATCGGTGGGACGGCAAACCGCGAGCTTAGCGCGGCTTGTCTTCCCGCTCGCCGGCGTCGATCTCCGGCGAGGCGATCGGGCGGTCGTCGTCGACGACTTCCAGGCGGCGCTGTTCGCCCCAGCCCTGCGAGGCCATGGCGCGCTCGGGAGCGGCGGCCTGGCGCTCGGCGACGATGTCGCGCAGCGGCGGCTGGCCGGAGCGCTGCACCAGGTTGATGTCGCGCGCCTCCATGCCGTGCAGGACGGCCTGCGCGTGCGCGGCCGCGTCCTCGTCGGCGGCTTCCACCAGCACCACGTACAGCCCGCGCTCCACGGCACTGGCATAGGTGTCGGCATGCGGCGTGTGCTGGCCGGTGCCGAACAGGCGTTCGAAGAAGGAGAACTTTCCGACGACGTCGCGGTCGCGCGCCTCCGCCATCGGCGTGCCGTCGGGGTGGCGGTGCTCCATGTGCACCTGGCTCCGGTCGAACCCGGCCTGCACCAGGCGGTCCACCGCCTGCTCGGCGAGTCCGCGGTCCTCGAAAGTACAGATGGCGGTATGCATGTGGCTCTCTCCTTGCAGCACTGCCTTCGATTGGGCCGCCCCGCCCGAGGGGCGGGCGTCGTCTGCGGGAGCGGCGCCGGGTAGGCGCCGGACGACGCCACGGCCCCGCTGGGCCGCCCTAGGGAAAGCACGCAGGCGCGGGCTTGCGAGGTTGACGGCGGCCGCCGCTTCCTTCAAGTTCTGGCCTTCGTTGTCAGCCCCCTCTCAGGAGACATGATGAAGCTTTCGAAGTCCACGCGCATCGCCCTCGCCCTGGCCGCCGGCATGGCCTCGGCCCTCCCCGCCGCCGCCCAGCAGGTGACGATGATGACCGGCCCGCAGGGCGGCTCCTGGATTCCGCTCGGGGGTGCGCTCAAGCACATGTGGGAACAGGCCGTGCCCGGCCTGCAGATCCAGCAGACGCCCGGCGCGGGCGTCGCCAACGTGCGCGGCGTGGACGAGGGCAAGGCCCAGATCGGCTTCGCCAACTCGGCCAGCACGGTCGACGGCTTCGCGGGCCGCCCGCCCTATACCAAGAAGGTCACCAAGGTCTGCCAGGTCGCCAACCTGTACCCGCAGTACTTCCAGGTGGCGGCGCTCGCCGACTCCGGCATCAACTCCTATGCCCAGCTCAAGGGCAAGACCCTGGTCACGCAGCCCAAGGGCAACACCTCGGAAGTGCTGACCGGCGAAATCCTCAAGCTCAACGGCCTGTCCTACCAGTCGCTCGCCAAGGCCAACTTCCAGGCCTCGTACACCGACGCCGTGGCGATGATGAAGGACGGCCACGCGCAGGTGATGACGCTGGGCACCACGGCCCCGGCCTCGGCCGTGATGGACCTCGCCAGCGCCCGCGACATGCACCTCGTGCCGGTGGACGACAAGACGATGGCCGCCCTGCGCAAGGAGAACCCCGGCTACCAGCGCCTGATCATCAAGGCCGGCACCTATCCCAAGCAGGACAAGGACGTCCCCGTGATCGGCTACTCCACGCACATCGTGGCCGCCTGCGACCTGCCCGAGGACGTGGTCTACAAGATGACCAAGGCGATGGCGCAGAACGTGTCGACGATGGCCGCGGTGGTCAAGCCCATCGCCGGCCTCACGCCCAAGGACATGGCCGCCGACATCGGCGTCCCGCTGCACAAGGGCGCCGCGAAGTTCTACAAGGAAGCCGGCGTCCTCTGACGCCCGCCGGGAACCGGAGTGAGCATCCCCCCGACCGGCGCAGTCGTTTCCGACGAAGTCCAGGCGACGGCACCCACCTCCCGGGTGCTCGCCGCCGCGGTCACCCTGGTGGCCGTGGGCATGTCGCTGTTCCACATGTACGTGGCGGGCTTCGGCCCGCCCGAGGCCCTCATCTTCCGGGGGCTGCACCTGCTGTTCGCGCTGACGCTGGTGTACATGCTCTACCCCATGCGCCGCGGCGGCGGCGTGGCCTGGCGCGTGCTCGACGCCGCGATCATGGTCGCGGGCTGGAGCTTCGTGCTCCACATCTTCATCAACTACGACTACTTCATCAACCGCATCATCTACATCGACGACCTGACCCTCTGGGACAAGGTGTTCGCGGTGGTGTCGGTGATCGTGGTGCTGGACGCCACGCGGCGCGTGATCGGCTGGGCGCTGCCGCTCACGGCCATCGTGTTCCTCGTGTACGCCGTCTTCTTCACGCAGGTGAAGGGCCAGGTGCTGATGGAGCAGCTGTACCTGTCGACCGAAGGCATCTTCGGCTCCACGCTCGGCGTGTCGGCCAGCTACGTGATGCTGTTCGTGCTGTTCGGCGCCTTCATGGAACGCAGCGGGACGGGCCAGCTGTTCATGGACTTCGCCATGTCCATCACCGGCCACACGGCCGGCGGCCCGGGCAAGGTGGCCGTGGTGTCGTCCAGCCTGTTCGGCACCGTCTCGGGCAGCGCGGTGGCCAACGTGATGGTCGACGGCCCGATCACCATCCCGCTGATGAAGCGCACGGGCTTCCGCCCGCCCTTCGCCGCGGCGGTGGAGTCGGTCGCCTCCACCGGCGGCCAGATCATGCCGCCGGTGATGGGCGCGGCCGCCTTCGTGATGGCGGAATTCCTGGCGGTGCCCTACGCGCAGGTCGCGCTGTGGGCGCTGGTGCCCGCCATCCTGTACTACGTGGGCGTGTTCCTCGCGGTGCACTTCGAGGCCAAGCGCCACAAGCTCGCCGGCGTCCCGCGTTCGGAGCTGCCGCGCCTGCGCGACGTGATGATCATCCGCGGGCACCTGTTCATCCCCATCCTGATCGTGCTGTTCGCGCTGATGCTGGGCTATTCCGCCCCGCTGGCGGCGCTGGTCGGCGCGCTGTCGTGCCTGCCGCTGGCGCTGATGCGCGCGACCACGCGCAAGGGGATCGGCTGGCGCAGCGTGCTCGAGGCGCTGGTGGACGGCGCCCGCAACACGCTGGCCGTGGCGATGGCCTGCGCCTGCGCCGGCATCGTGATCGCGGTGGTCACCATCACCGGCCTGGGCATCACCTTCACCGACATGGTGATCAACCTGGCGCAGAGCTCGCTGGTGCTGGCGCTGGTCCTCACGGCGATGGCGGGCATCGTGCTGGGCATGGGCATGCCGACCACGCCGGCGTACATCGTGATGGTGTCGCTGCTGGTGCCGGCGCTGGTGAAGCTGGGCGCGGCCACGCCTGCGGCGCACATGTTCGCCTTCTACTTCGCCATCCTCTCGGCCATCACCCCGCCGGTGGCGCTCGCGGTGTTCGCGGCGGCGGGCCTGGCCAAGACGGACCTGTGGAGTTCCGGCTGGGAGGCGGTGCGCATCGCCGCGCCCACCTACATCGTGCCCTTCATGTTCGTGTACGAGCCCTCGCTGCTGCTCATCGGCGACTGGACCACCATCGTCACCTCCTTCGTCTCGGCGACG
Source organism: Ramlibacter sp. bp-362 (assembly GCF_054956735.1). NCBI lineage: Bacteria > Pseudomonadati > Pseudomonadota > Betaproteobacteria > Burkholderiales > Comamonadaceae > Ramlibacter > Ramlibacter sp. bp-362. Next base: position 28,378 of record NZ_JBUDXE010000010.1, on the reverse strand, counting down.
CTGGGGGTCATGTGCTTCGCCGCCGCACTGCAGGGCTACCTGGCGGGGCGCGACGCGAAGATGTGGGAACGCGTCCTGCTGATCGCGGCGGCCGTGCTGCTGATCAAGCCCGGCTACATCACCGACGCGATCGGCCTGGCGCTGCTGGGCCTCGTCTACGCCACCAACCGCTGGATCGCCGCGCCGGCGGCGGCGCCGGTCACGCCCACAGTCGTGCCGGAGGAGCCGGCCGAGTCGGGACAGCCCTAGAGCGGCTTGTCCTGGTCGGCGTAGCGCAGGCCCGGCGCGCGGTCGAGCTCCGGGTCGCGCAGGTCCGGCCCGGTGGTCGGGCTGAGCGCCACCAGGTCGCGCAGCGGCGGCAGTTCGTGCCGGTGCACCACGGCCAGGTCGCCGGCGCGCATCCCCTGCAGCAGAGCGCGGGCACGCTCGGCGCCGGCCTCGTCCGGCGCGTCCACCACCACCACGCAGCTGCCGCGGCGCACGTGGTCCGAATAGGTGTCGACCTGGCCGGACGAGTTGTCGCGGCCGAGCAGGCTCGCGAAGAAATGGCCGAACGAGGACAGCACGCCGCGGTCCACCGCCACCTCGCGCTCCAGCCCGTCCCAGGCGTCGTTGGCCTCGCGGCCCTCGCTGGTCTGCCGGTCTTCCACGTGGATGTCCTCGCGCGCGAAGCCCGCGCGCACCAGTTCGTCCACGGCGGCACGGGCGCGGTCCCGGTCGGTGAAGGCACAGAGGGCGGTATGCATGGCGTGTTCCCCTTTCGTTCCACTCCCTCCTGTTTAGGTCGGCCGCAGGCCGGCCGCTGTCGTCCCGCCGGGCTGCGGCAAGTAGGTGCGGGACTACCCTGAGCCGCCGCCCCCGCGGCCGTGCCATGCTGGACGGCGCAGGAGGCGCAGCATGATCGAGAGACACCCCGACATCCCCACCGCGGACGGCGCGATGAACAGCTTCGTCGTGCACCCGGAGGAAGGCGGCCCGCACCCGGTGGTCCTGTTCTACATGGACGCGCCGGGCAAGCGCGAGGAACTGCACGACATGGCGCGCCGGCTCGCGAGCGTGGGCTACTACGTCGTCCTCCCCAACCTCTACTACCGCCGCACGCGCGAGTTCGAGCTGAAGGAGCGCACGCCCGAGGGCATGAAGCCGATGTTCGAGCTCATGGACAGCCTCGTCAATGCGATGGTGGTGCGCGACACGCAGGCCATGCTGAAGTTCATCGCCGGCGAGGCGGCGGCGGACGCGGACCGCGTGGGCGCGGTCGGCTACTGCATGAGCGGCCCCTTCGTGTTCGCCGCGGCGGCGGCCTTGCCCGAGCGCATCCGCGCCATCGCTTCCATCCACGGCGCGCGCATGGTGACCGACCGCGACGACTCGCCGCACCGCATGGCCTCGCGCATCCGCTGCGAGACCTATGTCGCCTGCGCCGAGACCGATCCCTGGGCGCCGCCGGACGCCATGGCTCGACTGCAGGCCGCGCTCGACGCCGCCGGCACGCCCTACCGCCTGGAGTGGTATCCCGGCGCGCAGCACGGCTTCGTCTTCCCGCGCCGCGCCGGCATCTACGACCGCGCCTCGGCCGAGCGCCACTGGGAGCGCCTGTTCGCCCTGTTCGGGCGCAACCTGAAACCGCTGGCGCCCGCAGTGTCATGACATTACACTGCCCCTCACATGTCGCACGGCACCAGCATCCTGGTCGCGGACGTCCCCGAATCCTTCGAGGCTTTCCGCGATGCCCTCACCAGCAACCACACGCTGGTGCATGCGAGCACGTTCGCGCAGGCCAAGGCGGCCCTGGCTGAACATCCCGCGCTGGTGGTGTGCGGCTGCCACTTCGAGGAAGGCCGCATGTACGACGTGCTGCGCTACCTCAAGGCCCTGCCCGGCTACGGCAACGTGCCCTTCCTCGCGGTGCGCTGCGTGCCCGGCGAACTGCTGGACGACGCGCTCTACGAAAGCGTGAAGATCGCGGTGCGCGCGCTGGGCGGCAACGCCTTCGTCGACCTGCTGCGCTGGCAGCGCCGCTGGGGGCCGGCGGAGGCTTCGCACCGCCTCACCCGCCTGGTGGACACGCTCGTGGCCGCCAGCCCCGGCGACACCGGCTGATCCCCCTCACGCCTGGAGCACGGTGACGGGGCGGCCCAGGCGCTGCGCCGCCTCCGCCAGCAGGCGCTCGCGCTCCCCGGGCGCCAGCGCGCCGGACAGCCGCCGCAGGTCCAGCAGCACCGGCTCGCGCGGCCACGACGCGCTGTCCACCTGCAGCACCTGCAGCAGCGACAGCAGCCGGCCCAGCCGCGCCTCTCCCGAAACCACCACGCAGGTCCGGCCGGCCTCGTGGGTGACCCTGACATCGAAACTCATGCCGGTCCACTTTGGGCCTCCCGCGCGAAATGGCGTGTGCAGGAATGCTGGCGGGGAGTCTTGAAACGCTTGTTGCGCCGCCGGCGGCGCGCACACCGCTTGTTGCGGCTGCTTACCGGCGGAAGTCGCGGAAGGATGCCCGCGCTGAGTCTCGCAGCGGTTACGGCTGCAGGAGTTCCGCGAGCGCGCGGTGATCGAGCTCGCGCGCGATGTCGGCAGCGGTCTTGCCGCGGTCGTCGCGCAGGCCGCGGTCGGCGCCGCTGTCGAGCAGCACGCGGGCCGCGTCCTCGTGCCCGTAGCCGGCCGTCCACATGAGCAGCGTGAGCCCGTGGTCCAGGCGCGCGTTGACCGGCGTGCCGGCGCGCAGCAGCTCGCGCAGGCAGCCGGCGCAGCCCTGGCCCGCCGCGTAGATCGCCGCGTTCTTCTTCACGCGATCGAGCGGCTCGGTGCGAGCGCCGGCGGCGAGCAGGCTGCGCACGATCTCGGGTTTGCCGGCGTACGCCGCCGACATGAGCGGCGTGACGCCGGCGAGATTCGCCAGCTGCACGTCGGCGGAGGCGCGCAGCAGCACGTCGACCAGCTCGGCATTGCCGCGCACCGCCGCCATGTTGAGGGGGGAGTCGCCGTTGCGGTCGCGCGAGTTCACCTGCGCGCCCTGGGCCAGGAGCTGCGCCACGCGCGGCACCAGGCCCGCGCGCGCCGCCAGCACCAGCTGGCCGTTGACGTTGATCTCGCCGGCGCCGCGCTGGGCGTGCCCCGGACCGGCCGCCGCGCAGAACAGCAATGCGACCGCGATGCGCCTGAAGGTGGATTCCATGGGGACCTCCTTGTGCCTGGCAGGCGAAATCATGATACTGGCTGCGGCTCATGGCCAGCCCGACGCTTGCGCGCCGGACTTCACTCGAAGTTCCACTGCGAGGAGAAGTCGTATGCAAGTTCACCGTTTCCCCCTCTGGCCCGTGGCACTCGCTTGTGCCCTCGCCGTCCCCACCCACGCACAGGAGACCCCGGGCCAGCGCCCGGGCAGCTTGCCGATGATCGTCAAGGCGCCGGACGTGACCCAGGCCATGCTGAGCGCCGCCGACCGCCAGCAGGTCAATTGGCTGCACACCAACGGCGGCTACGCGCAGCAGCGCTTCTATCCGGGCAACCAGATCAACGCGGGCAACGTCAAGCGGCTGCGCCCCGTGTTCATGTTCCAGACCGAGGTGAAGGAGTCGATGGAGACGGCGCCCATCGTCGTCGACGGCGTGATGTACATGACGACCTCGTTCAACCACGTCTACGCGCTCGACGCGGCGACGGGCCGGCAGTTCTGGCACTACAAGCACAAGATGGGGCCGATCACCACCTTCTGCTGCGGCCCCAACAACCGCGGCGTGGCGATCGAGGGCGGCAAGCTGTTCATGGGCACGCTCGACGCGAAGCTGGTGGCGCTCGACGCGCGCACCGGCAGCGTGCTGTGGGAGACGCAGATCGCCGACCCCGAAAAGGGCTACAGCGAGACGATGGCGCCCACCGTGGTGGACGGCAAGGTCCTGATCGGCACCAACGGCGGCGAGTACGGCATCCGCGGCTTCGTGAAGGCCTTCGACGCGAACGACGGCAAGCTGCTGTGGACCTTCTACACGATCCCGGAGAAGGGACACGAGGGCGTGTGGGCCGAGAACGACGCGACCGGCCGCCACATGAAGCGCGACATCGAGGCCGAGAAGCAGGCGCTGGCGCGCGACGCGTCCTTCTACCAGACGCTCGGCGGCGGCGTCTGGATGAATCCCGCCGTGGACCTGCAGACCCGCACGATCTTCTTCGTGGTGGGCAACCCCTCGCCCGACCTGTTCGGCGCCGAGCGCCCCGGCGACAACCTCTACACCGACTCGATGGTCGCCGTGGACCTGGACAGCGGCCAGTACAAGTGGCATTCGCAGTACATCGCGCACGACGTGTGGGACCTCGACGCCGTCAGCCCGCCGATGCTGGTAGACGCGCGCGACGAGAACGGCCGGATGGTCCCCGCCGTGATCCACGGCGGCAAGACCGGCCACGTGTACGTGCACGACCGCGCCACGGGCCGGCTCATCCGCTATTCGGAGGCCATGATCCCGCAGGAGAACATGTGGGTGCTGCCCACGGCCACCGGCGCGCGCATGCTGCCGGGCGCCAACGGCGGCGTCGAGTGGTCGCCGATGGCCTTCCACCCGAAGTACCGCCTGGCCTACGCGCTGAACCTGCACCAGCCCATGACCTACCACGTGGAAGACGCCAAGTACCCGGGCGGCAAGCTGTGGCTGGGCGGCGCCTTCAAGGCGATCGAGGGCGAGCAGCAGTGGGGGCGGCTCGCGGCCGTCGACATCGACACCGGCAAGGTCGCGTGGAAGTTCGACACCGAGCAGCCCCTGATCGGCGGAGCGCTCGCCACCGGCGGCGACCTGGTGTTCTACGGCGAGGGCAACGGCTTCATCCGCGCCCTGCACGCGCGCACCGGCCGCAAGCTCTGGGAGTTCAACTGCGGCGCCGGCGCCAACGCCATGCCGGTCAGCTACATGGTGGGCAGCAAGCAGTACGTCGCCATGGGCTGCGGCGGCAACACGCAGCTGGACTTCAAGCGCGGCAACACCATGGTGGTGTTCGCGCTCGACTGAGATGAGGGGACCGCGGCTCGCCTTCGCATGCCTGGCGCTGCTCGCCTCCGGACCGCTGGCGGCGCAGGATGCGGAGGCGGCCCGCGCGCGGGCGCAGGCCTGCGCCGCCTGCCACGGCGCCGACGGCAACGCGGTCGCGCCGGAGATCCCGAGCCTGGCCGGGCAGACCTGGCGCTACCTGTACGTGCAGCTGCGCGACTTCAAGGAAGGCCGGCGCAGCAATCCCGTCATGACGCCGCTGGCGCAGCCGCTGTCACGCGAGGACATGGTCGCGCTCGCGAACTACTTCGCCGCGCAGCCGCTGAAGCCCGCGGCCTTCGCCGTGGACGAGGCCAAGGCGCGCCTGGGCAAGGCCAAGGCGGAGGAAACGCTCTGCACCATGTGCCACCTGGGCGGCTTCCTGGGGCAGAACGAGATCCCGCGCGTGGCGGGACAGAACTACGCGTACATCGTGGCGCAGCTGAAGGCCTTCAAGGAGCGCACGCGGACCAACGACGCGGGCAACATGACGAGCGTGGCGCGCACGCTCAGCGAGGCCGACATCGAGAATCTCGGTCACTACCTCGCGGGCTTGCGGTGAAGCGGGCGGTGGCATGCCCTCACCCCAGCCCTCTCCCGCAAGCGGGAGAGGGAGCAAGCCAGACCTGCCTCGCAGTCCCTAGAAGCCCGCCGCCAGGCCGTCGCGCCGCGGATCGGAGGCGATCACGTAGCCCTCCTGCTTCGGGTCGCCCATGCGCCAGATGAACTGGCCGGCGCCGAAGTCCTGGTAGCTGTCGTTGATCACTTCCACGCGGTGCCCGCGCCGCGCCAGTTCCAGCAGCGTGGCCTGCGGCATCTGCTGTTCGGCGTTGATCTCCAGGCCCGCGTTGAAGCGCCAGCGCGGCGCGTCGCAGGCGGCCTGCGGGTCCTGGTGGAAGTCGATCATGCGCACCAGCGTCTGCATGTGCCCCTGCGGCTGCATGTTGCCGCCCATCACGCCGAAGCTCATCACCGGCTGGCCGTCCTTCGTGAGGAAGGCCGGAATGATGGTGTGGAAGGGCCGCTTGCCCGGGGCCACCTGGTTCGCGCCCGGCTGCAGGCTGAAGCCGTGGCCGCGGTTCTGCAGGCTGATGCCGTAGCCGGGCTCCACGCAACCGGAGCCGAAGCCCATGTAGTTGCTCTGGATGAAGCTGATCATCATCCCGTCCTCGTCGGCCGCGGTCAGGTAGATCGTGCCGCCCTTCACCGGGTTGCCGGCCTGGAAGTCCTGCGCGCGCTTCATGTCGATCAGCTTCGCGCGGCCGGCCAGGTAGGCGTCGTCCAGCATCTGGTCGGTGCTCACCTCCATCGCAGAGCGCTCGGCGACGTAGCGGTACACGTCGGCGAAGGCGAGCTTCATCGCCTCGATCTGCAGGTGCTGCGCGTCCGCGCCGTCCGGCTGCATCCCCGAGAGGTCGAAGCGGTCCAGGATGCCCAGCGCGATCAGGGCCGCGATGCCCTGCCCGTTCGGCGGGATCTCGTGCAGCGTGTAGCCGCGGTAGTCCTTGCGCACGGTCTCCACCCACTCAGGGCGGAAGGACGCGAAGTCCTGCACCGTGTGCACGCCGCCGTTCTCGCGGCTGAAGCGCGCCAGCGCCTCGGCGATCTCGCCCTCGTAGAAGGCGCGCCCCTTCGTTTCCGCGATGGCGCGCAGCGCGCGCGCCGCCGCGGGGAAGCGGAACAGCTCGCCGACGTTGGGCGCCCGGCCCCAGGGCAGGAAGCTCTTCGCGAATCCGGGCAGCGAGCCGAGTTCGGGCGTGGCCGCGGCCCACTTCTGCTGCACGACGACGGGCAGCAGGTAGCCGCGTTCGGCGATCTCGATGGCGGGCGCCAGCAGGTCGGCGAAGGGCAGCTTGCCGTAGCGCTCCGACAGGGCGACCCAGGTGCCGACGGCGCCCGGCACCGTGACCGAGTCGATGCCGCGCTTGGGCGGCGTCTTCGCGTCGGCGCCGTACTTCTCGCGGAAGTAGCCGGGCGTCCAGCCCGCCGGCGCGTGGCCCGAGCCGTTGATGCCCTGCAGCTGCTTGCCGTCCCACAGGATCGCGAAGGCGTCGCTGCCGAGGCCGTTGCTCACGGGCTCGCAGATCGTCATGGCCGCGGCGGCGGCGATCGCGGCGTCCACCGCGTTGCCGCCCTGCCAGAGCATGCGCAGGCCGGCCTGCGCGGCCAGGGGATGGGAGGTGGAGACCGCGTTGCGCGCGAACACGGGGATGCGGGTCGTCGGATAGGGATTGCGGAAGTCGAAGTGCTTCATGGGCGGGATCATAGGAAGCCCCACCCGAAAGCGAAAGCGAAATCGGCTTTAGCTTCGCTAAAGGCTTGCTTTAGGATGGCGCGATGAGCAGCATCCGTGTCCTGAGGACCTTCGCCGCGGTCGCCGGCGAGGGCTCCTTCGCCGCCGCCGCCGCGCGCGTCGCCCTGACCCAGGCCGCCGTCGGCCAGCAGATGCGCGCGCTGGAAGGCGATCTGCGCCGCCCCCTGTTCGAGCGCCAGGGCAAGACGGTCGTCCTCAACGAGGCCGGCCGCGCCCTGGTGCCGCAGGTGCGCCGCCTGCTGGCGCTCTACGACCAGCTGCTCGCCCCGGGCGCGGACGATCCCATGGCCGGCACCGTGCACCTGGGCGCCGTGGTGTCGGCCGTGCGGGTGCTGATCCAGGCGACGCTGGCGCTCAAGGCCAGGCACGCGGCGCTGGACCTGCACGTGTCCTCGGGCAAGTCGATCGAGCTGATGGAGCGCGTGGAGGCCGGCCAGCTCGACGCGGCGATCGCGGTGCGCGAGCCGGGCGCGCGGCCGGACCTGGCGTGGACGCCGCTCTACGGCGAGCCCATGGTGCTGCTGGCACCGCGCAAGCGCGAGGAAACGGATCCGCGCGTCCTGCTGCGGCAGCAGCCCTTCATCCGCTTCGACCCGAGCCAGCACACCGGCCGGCTGGTGGACCGGTCGCTGCGCCGGCTGCGGGTGAAGCCGCAGGAATTCCTGGAGCTCAACGCGCTGGAGAGCATCGTGGAGCTGGTGCGCTCCGGGCTGGGCGTGAGCATCGTGCCGCTGCTGCGCGGCGCACGGTGGACCGCCGACGCGAAACTGCGGGTGATCGAGCTGCCGCAGCCGCAGGAGCGCAAGCTGGCGCTGGTGCAGCGGCGGGATTCGGCGAAGGGCGCGATCGTCGCGGCGCTGGCGCGGGTCCTTACACTTCCCGCATGAAAGACGCGGACATCGAGCCCTTCTTCGCCACGCTGCAGGCGGCCAATCCCATGCCGGCCAGCGAGCTGGAATACAGCACCGTGTTCGAGCTGCTGGTGGCCGTGCTGCTGTCGGCGCAGGCGACCGACGCGGGCGTGAACAAGGCCACGCGCCGGCTGTTCCACGCCGCCAACACGCCGCAGGCCATCCTCGCGCTCGGGCAGGAGGGGCTGGAGGAGTACATCAAGACCATCGGCCTGTACCGCAACAAGGCGAAGAACCTGCTGGCGACCTGCCGCATCCTGATCGAGCAGCATGGCGGCAAGGTGCCGCGCGACCGCGCCGCGCTGGAGGCGCTGCCCGGCGTCGGCCGCAAGACGGCCAACGTGGTGCTGAACGTCGCCTTCGGCGAGGACACGATGGCCGTCGACACGCACGTGTTCCGCGTCGCCAACCGCACCGGCCTGGCGCCGGGACGCGACCCGCTGGAGGTGGAGCAGCGCCTGATGGAGCGGGTGCCGAAGCGCTACCTGCAGGACGCCCACCACTGGCTCATCCTGCACGGGCGCTACGTCTGCGTCGCGCGCCTGCCGAAGTGCTGGGAATGCGCGGTGGCGCGCTGGTGCGACTACCAGCCGAAGACGCCGCCGCCGGCGCTGCGCTGACGGGGGCCGCGCCCCCGGTCGGATCGCTCACGGGACCAGCACGACGGCTCCCGTGCCCTGCCCCGACTCGAGCAGCGCGTGCGCTTCCGCCGCCTGCGACAGCGGCAAGCGCGCGCCGATCGGGACTTGCAGTCCGGCGGAAAGCCGCCCCAGCACCGCTTCCGCGCTCTGCCTGTATCGCACCGCGTCCGCCATGTGGCGGAACACGCTGGGACGCGCCAGCGCGATCGATCGCGCGGGACCGAGCTCCTGCAAGGGCAGCGGAGGCAGGTCGCCCGCGGCCTGTCCCACGCTCGCCACCATTCCGAACGGCCTGACGGCGTCGAGGCAATCCAGCAGCGCCGCGCCTCCGATGCCATCCACCGCGAGGTCCACGCCCATGCCGTCGCCGAAGGCGCGCGCCGCCTCCACGACATCCTCGAGGCGCCGGTTGACGGCGACATGCAGGCCATGCGCCTTCGCGAGTCCGGCTTTCTCGCCGGTACTCACCGTGCCGATCACCCTGGCGCCCAGTGCCCTCGCCCACTGCGTCAGGACCAGGCCGAGCCCGCCTGCCGCGGCCTGCACGAGGACGGTGTGGCCGGGGCGAAGGGTCCACACCCGCGTGAACAGCATGTGGGCCGTGATCCCCCGCAGCAGGGATGCGGCGGCCAGTTCGTCCGCGATCCCGTCGGGCAGGGCGATGGCGGCGGACGCCGGCAGCAGCCGCACCTCGGAATAGCCGCCCACCGGCAGGCCGGCATAGGCCACCCGCTGGCCTGGACGCAAGCCGTCCACGCCGGGGCCGACCGATTCCACGACCCCGACACCTTCCACTCCGAGTGTCGCGGGCAGCGCGGGCAGCGGATAGAGGCCCGAGCGGTGATAGACGTCCACGAAGTTGACGCCGATGGCGGTATGGCGCAGCCGGATCTGCCCCGGACCCGGATCCGGCACGGTCACTCTTTCGACGCGGAGGCTGCGCGCGTTGCCGGGGGCGTGCAAGCGCACGTGAACGACGTTTTCGATGGTGGACATGGGATCGATGCGTTGGAGACGATGAAGGCGCCGAGACTAGAACCCGCTACGATCCCCGGCAATTCCCCATTCCTGCCCAATCCCTGTGCGCAGTTCATCCGATGCTTCCGGCGCAAGCGCCCTGGTCTGGGACGACGTCCGCTTCTTCCTGGCGGTCGCGCGCGAGGGAGGGCTGTCGCCGGCGGCGCGGACGCTCGGCGTCGAGCACTCGACGGTCGCGCGGCGGATTTCGCAGCTCGAAGACGGGCTGCGGCTGCGGCTGTTCGACCGCCTGCCGCGGCGCTGGTCGCTGACGCAGGACGGCCGGGGCCTGCTCGATGCCGCGCTGCGGCTCGAGTCGGAAGCCCTCGCGTTCACCCGGGCGGCCGTCGGGGCAGGCGCCGGGATCGGCGTCGTGAGGATTTCCGCCCCTCCGGCCCTCGCCGGCAAGTGGCTGATGCCGCGGCTGTGCGAACACGCGCAGGCCTGGCACGGCCTGTCGCTGGAACTGCTCGCGGAGACCCGAAGTTCCGACCTCTACCGGCGCGAAGCGGAGATCGCCCTGCGATTGAGCCGCCCCAGCCAGGCAGGCCTGACGGCGCGCCGCGCGGGAACGATTGCGTTCGACCTTTACGGCACGCGGGAGTGGCTGGATCGGTCCCCCGCCAGCTGGCAGTTCGCCGGCTACGCGGATCCGCTCGACACGGTGCCGCAGATGGAAGCCCTGGCGCGGTTCGCGGCCGACCGCCCTTTCGTGCTGCGAACCAATGACCTGAACGTCCTGTTCGAGGCTTGCCGTGCCGGCCTGGCGGTGACCACCCTCCCCGCGTTCCTGGCGGACGGAGATCGCTCGCTGACGCGCCTTCCCGGGATGGAGAAGCCGCTGTGCCGCGACCTCTGGATCGTGGTCCATCCGGATGTCCGTCGCTCCCCGCAGGTCCGGCGCGTCGCGGACCTCATCGCGCGCCTCGCGGAGGAAGCGCTGCCGGCGCTGCGCGGATGAGCATCGCGGCTGCGGGCGATGTCACAATCGCTGAACACACAGCGAGGCCCGCATGGACCAGGACCAGGAAATCAGGGAGACGCTCGACGTCCACAGGCAAAGCATCCAGGGGCTGGTGGACAACCAGCTGATGCTGGCGGCACAGGTGCACGTGCTGCAGGCGGCGCTCGCCACGGTGCTGCTGCACCATCCCGACCGCCCGACGCTGCTGCGCACCTTCAAGGGCTACATGAAGATCTCCAAGGAATCCACGCCGCAGCTGGCGCGGCACATGGAGCAGCTGGAAGGCGGCATGCTGGCGCTGCTGGGGGACGGGACCGAGCCGTGAGCGACGCCGGGCGACGCAGCCGCGTCCGGGGCTTCTTCGATGCCGCCACGGGCACGGTCTCGTACGTGGTGTGGGATGCCCCCACGGGGGCTGCGGCGGTCGTCGACCCGGTCCTCGATTACGACTTCCGCTCCGGCCGCACGCACACGGACGGCGCCGACCGCATCCTCGCCTTCCTGCGGGAGCAGGACCTGCACCTGGAGTGGATCCTGGAGACGCACGCGCACGCCGACCACCTCTCGGCGGCCCGCTACCTCAACGACCAGGCCGGCGGCAAGGTCGCGATCGGCGAGCACATCCGCGACGTGCAGGCGATCTTCCGCGAGGTTTACAACCTGGAGCGCAGCTTCCTGCCGGACGGCAGCCAGTTCGACCACCTGTTCCGCGACGGCGAGACCTTCCGCATCGGCGGCATCGAGGCGCGCGCCATGCTGGTGCCGGGCCACACGCCGGCCGACCTGGCCTACCTGATCGAGGACGCGGTGTTCGCGGGCGACACGCTGTTCATGCCCGACGTGGGCACGGCGCGGGCGGACTTCCCCGGCGGCGACGCGCATGCGCTGTACCGCTCGATCCGCCGCCTGCTCGCCATGCCGCCGGCCACGCGCATCTTCGTCTGCCATGACTACCCGCCCAAGGGACGCGAGGCGCGGTGGGAAACGACGGTCGCCGAGCAGCGCGAGAAGAACCTGCACGTGCACGACGGCGTGACCGAGGAAGCGTTCGTGGCCATGCGCACGGCCCGCGACGCGACGCTGGACGTGCCGACGCTGCTGCTGCCCTCGATCCAGGTGAACGTGCGCGCGGGCCGGCTGCCGCCGGCGGACGACAACGGGGTGTGCTACCTGCGGATTCCCTTGAATGCGTTGCCCGTGAAATAGCCTGAGGAATGCTGGGGTTCGCTGCGCTCACCGCCAGCCTACGAACACCATCGCATGCAACGACCGTAGGCTGGCGGTGAGCGCAGCGAACCCCAGCAATCGCCCTAGGCCGACCAGTCGCCGAACACGAACTGGAAGATCCTCGGCTTCGCTTCCCCCGGCCGCGTCATCTGCAGCTGCAGTTCCTTCGGCCGCGGGCGGATCGCGATGAACTTCAGCACGCCGGCGCGGTGACGGCCGGCGGCCTGGTCGCCTTCCCAGGTGAGCGGCTTCACGCGCTGGCCGTCGCCCACCAGCACCATGGTGTCCAGCGGCGAATCGTCCACGCGCTTGCCGGGCGCGTCGATCGCCACGGCGAAGTCCCAGACGCTGCTGTCCTCGTCGAGGTTGCCGGGCGTGACCGCCACGGTCACGCCGTGCACGACGCTCTTCTGCGTCACGCTCGGCCAGGCGGCCACGCCCACCGAGATCAGGACCGCGAGCACCGCGGCAAAACGGCCATTGCCCATGCCCGCACGGTACTCCCGCGCGCAGCGCGCGGGTTGACTCCCGTCAAATGGCCCCGCTCACAGTCCGGCTTCCAGCCCGCCCCAGCCGCCGCCCAGGGCCTGGATCAGCGCCACGGCCGCGAGCTGGCGGTCGATCTGCGCCTGCACCAGGGCGCGCCGCGCGGACGCGGCGTTCTGCTGCGCCGTGATCACCTCGGTGTAGCCCACCTGCCCCGCCTCGTAGCGATTGAGCACCTGCTGCTCCACCAGGTCGGCCGCCCGGCTCGCCTGCTGGCGCAGCGACTGCTGCTCGTGCAGCACGCGCAGCGAGACCAGCTGGTCCTCCACGTCCTGGAAGGCCGTGAGCACGGTCTGGCGGTAGCGCGCCGCCGCCTCGTCGAGCGCGGCGCGGGCCTGGTCCACGCGGGCGCTGGTGGCGCCCGCGTCGAAGATCATCTGCGCCACCGAGCTGCCCAGCGCCCACACGAGGCTCGACGCGCTGAACAGGTCGCCCATGCTGGCGGCGCTGAGGCCGATGGAGCCCGTGAGGTTGAAGCTCGGGAAGAAGCCGGCGCGCTCGATCCCGATGCGCGCATTGGCCTGGGCCACGCGGCGCTCGGCCGCGGCGATGTCGGGCCGCCGCTGCAGCAGCGTCGACGGCACCTCCGGCGGGATGTTGGGCACCTGCACCGTCCACTTCGGGTCGGGCGGCAGGCTGAAGTGGGCCGGCGCCTTGCCCACGAGCACCGCGATCGCGTGCTCGAAGGTGGCGCGCTGGCGCTCCAGGCTCAGCAGGTCGGCCTCGCTGTTGGCGAGCTGGCTCTCCGCCTGCAGCACGTCGGTGCGCGCCACCACGCCCGCCTCGTAGCGGTTGCGCGTGATCTGCAGGCTGCGGCGGTAGCCGGCCAGCGTCTGCGCCTGCAGCGCGCGCAGCACGTCCGTCTCGCGCAGGCCGAAGTAGTCGGCCACCAGTTCGCCCTGCACCGCCAGCCGCGCCGCCGCGATGTCGGCCTGCGCGATCTGCTCGCCGGCGCGCGCGTTCTCCACGCCCAGGCGCAGCCGCCCGAACACGTCGGGCTCCCAGCTGGCGCCGATGTTGAACTGGTAGGTGCGGCGCGTGGGCGTGTCGCCGCCGCCGCCGGTGACCCGGCGCGAGCTGTCCATGTCCACGCGCGGGAACAGCGAGGCACGCTGCTCGCGCGTGAGCGCCCGGGCCTGCGCATAGGCGGCCACGGCGGCCGCGACCTCCTGGTTGGCGGATTCCACCTGCGCGACCAGGCCGTCGAGCACGGGGTCGTCGAACAGCTCCCACCAGGGGCCGCGCTCCAGCGTGTCCGCGGGCGCGGCGAGCACCCAGGCGCCGCGGCCTTCCTTGAAGGCGACGGGCGTGTCCACGGCGGGTACTTCGTACTTCGGCGCCAGGTTGGCGCAGGCCGCGAGCAGCAGGCTCACGGCCAGGGCGGCGGCGGTTCGGGCGGGGCGTTGCATCATTCTTTTCATGCGATCTGCGTCTCGGCGCCGTGGCGCCCCAGCTGGCGCTCGATCGGGCTGCGGCGCCGCAGCTTGTCAAGCAGCAGGTAGACCACGGGCGTCGTCAGCAGCGTGATCACCTGGCTGGCCACCAGGCCGCCGATGATCGCGATGCCCAGCGGCCGGCGCAGCTCGGCGCCCTCGCCGAAGCCGATCGCCAGCGGCAGCGCGCCGAGCATGGCGGCCAGCGTGGTCATGAGGATGGGGCGGAAGCGCAGCAGGCAGGCCTCGCGCACGGCGTCGAAGGGCGCGAGCCCGCGCGAGCGCTCCGCGTCGAGCGCGAAGTCGATGATCAGGATGGCGTTCTTCTTGACGATGCCGATCAGCAGGAACAGCCCGATCAGCGCCATGATGGAGAACTCCATGTCGAACAGCAGCAGCGCCAGCACGGCGCCGATGCCCGCCGAGGGCAGCGTGGAGAGCACCGTGATCGGGTGCACCAGGCTCTCGTACAGCACGCCCAGCACGATGTAGATGACGACGATGGCCGCCAGGATCAGCATCGGCTGCTCCTGGCTGGACTGCTGCGCCGCCCGCGCCGTGCCCTGGAAGCTGCCGCGCACGTTGATCGGCATGCGGATCTCGGCCTCCGCCGCGCGCACGGCGTCCTCGGCCTCGGCCAGCGTCACGCCCTCCGCGAGGTTGTACGAGATGGTGGTGGCCAGCTCGGCGTCCTGGTGGTTGACCGAGGTGGCGCTCGGGCGCTCGGCGAAATGCGCGATGGCCGACAGCGGCACCATGGGCGTGGCGCTGGAATTGAGCGCCTGGCCGGTGGAGGCGTCGCGCAGCGAGGGATTGGCCGGCGTGCCGCCGGTGGACGTGGTCGCCGTGCCGGTCGTGCCCGTGGAGGGCGTGAGCGTCTGCGCGAGCTGCGTCGGCGCGCCCGTGTTGCGCGCGGGCACGTAGACGTCGCGCAGCGCCTCCGGGTTGCGGATGTAGCGCGGCGCCATCTGCATCACCACCTTGTACTGGTTCAGGTCCTCGTAGATGGTGGCCACCTGGCGCTGGCCGAAGGCGTTGTACAGCGCGTTGTCGATGTCGCGCGAGCTGATCCCCATGCGCGCGGCGGTCTCCTTGTCGACCTCGACGAAGACCTCGACGCCGTTCTCCTGCTGGTCGGTGTCCACGTCCTCCAGCGCCGGCTGGTTCTTCATGGCCTCGGCCAGGCGCGTGGCCCAGAGCTTCAGGTCGGCGACGTTGTCGCTCTTGAGCGTGTACTGGTAGGTGCTGTTGGACTGCCGCCCGCCCATGCGCAGGTCCTGCACCGGGTTGAGGAACAGGCTCACGCCCGTCACCTGCGCGAGCTTCGGCCGCAGCCGCGCGATCACCGCCTGGCCGCGGTCGGCGCCGCCGCCGCGCTTGAGGTTCATGAACATGAAGCCGCCGCCGGCCCGGCTGCCGCCGGTGAAGGCGACCACCGTGTCGACCGCCGGGTCGGCGCGCACGATGTCCACCAGCTGGCGCAGCTTGTCCTGCATTTGCTGGAACGAGATGCTCTGGTCGGCGCGGATGCCGCCCGAGATCTGCCCCGTGTCCTGGCGCGGGAAGAAGCCCTTGGGGATGCGCAGGAACAGGAAGCCGTTCAGCACGATCACCAGCGCGAGGATCAGCAGCACCAGCCAGCGGGCGGCGAGCGCCCAGTCCAGGCTCACCGCGTAGGCGCCCTGCAGCCAGCCGAAGCCGCGCTCGGCCCAGCGCGCGATGCGTCCGGGCGGGCGCTGGTGGGCGTCGCGGCGCAGCAGCCAGGCGCACATCATGGGCGTGGTGGTCAGCGAGATGAGCAGCGAGATCATCACGGCCGCCGACAGCGTGACGGCGAACTCGCGGAACAGCCGCCCGACCTGCCCGCCCATGAACAGCAGCGGGATGAACACCGCCACCAGCGACAGGCTGATCGACAGCACGGTGAAGCCGACCTCGCGGGCGCCGCGCAGCGCCGCCTGGAAGCGGTCCATGCCCGCCTCGATGTGCCGCGCCGTGTTCTCCAGCACCACGATCGCATCGTCCACCACGAAGCCCGTGGCGACCGTCAGCGCCATCAGCGACAGGTTGTTGAGCGAGAAGCCCAGCATGTACATGACGCCGAAGGTACCCAGCAGCGACACGATGGTCGCCACCGCCGGGATGAAGGTGGCGCGGGCGCTGCGCAGGAACAAGCTCACCACCAGCACCACCAGCAGGATCGCGATGACGAGCGTCAGCTCCACCTCGTGCAGCGATGCGCGGATGGAGTGCGTGCGGTCGGACGCGACCTCCAGCGAGATGTCCTTGGGCAGCGCCTCCTGCAGCGAGGGCAGCAGGTCGCGCACCGCGTCCACCGTGGCGATCACGTTGGCGCCCGCCTGCAGCGTGACGAGCACGATCACGGCCGGCCGGCCGTTGAACAGGCCCATGGTGTTGACGTTCTCGACGCCGTCGCGCACGTCGGCCACCTCGCCCAGGCGCACGGCCGCGCCGTTGCGCCAGGCGATCACCAGGTCGCGGTAGTCGGAGGCCGACTTGCCGTTGTTGGCCATGCCGGTGCCGCTGTAGATCTGCAGGCGTTGGCCGTTCAGCTCGATGTCGCCCTTGGGCCGGTTGGCGGTGCTCGCCTGCAGCGCGGCGCGCACGTCCTCCATGGCGATGCCGTAGCGGTTGAGCGCGAAGGGATTGAGCTCGATGCGGATCGCCGGCTGCGAGCCGCCGCCCAGCTCCACGTCGCCGACGCCGGGCACCTGGGCGATCTTCTGCTGCACGATGTTGGATACCGCGTCGTAGATCTGGCCCGGCTCGCGCGTGGGCGAGGTCAGGGCCAGGATCAGCACCGGCGCCGCCGAGGGATTGGCCTTGCGGTAGGTCGGGTTGCTGCGCAGCGTGGCCGGCAGGTCGCTGCGCGATGCGTTGATCGCCGCCTGCACCTCGCGCGCGGCGGCGTCGATGTTGCGGTTCAGGTCGAACTGCAGCGTGACGCGCGTGCTGCCGGTGCTGCTGCGCGAGGTGATCTCGTTCACCCCCGCGATCGTCGCCAGCCGCCGCTCCAGCGGCGTCGCGACGCTGCTGGCCATGGTGTCCGGGCTGGCGCCGGGCACGCTGGCCGACACCGAGATCACCGGATAGTCCACCTGCGGCAGGGAGGCGACCGGCAGCTTGAAGAAGGCAGCGATGCCGGCGAGCGCGATCCACGCCGTCAGCAGCACCGTGCCGACGGGGCGGCGGACGAAGGGGGAGGAGAGGTTCATGCGCCCCTGCCCTCACCCCCGCCCTCTCCCGCAAGCGGGAGAGGGGGTTCCAGGCTCCCTCTCCCGCTTGCGGGAGAGGGCTGGGGTGAGGGCCGCCGCCGCCACCGCGCCCCCAACCGGTCGAACCACAGGTAGATCACCGGCGTCGTGAACAGCGTCAACAGCTGGCTCACGATCAAGCCCCCGAAGATCGCCAGCCCCAGCGGCCGGCGCAGTTCCGCGCCCTCGCCCCACCCCAGCATCAGCGGCACCGCCGCGAACAGCGCCGCCAGCGTCGTCATGATGATGGGCCGGAAGCGCAGCAGCGCCGCCTGGTGGATCGCCTCGCGCGGCGGCTTGCCCTGCTCGCGCTCGGCGTCGAGCGCGAAGTCGATCATCATGATCGCGTTCTTCTTGACGATGCCGATCAGCAGGATGATGCCGATGATGCCGATCACGCCCAGCGAATTGCCGGTGAGCATCAACGCCAGCAGCGCGCCGATGCCGGCCGAAGGCAGCGTCGAGAGGATCGTCAGCGGGTGCACGTAGCTCTCGTACAGCACGCCCAGCACGATGTACACGCACACCACCGCCGCCAGGATCAGCCACAGCTGGTTGGAGAGCGACGACTCGTAGGCGCCGGCCGCACCGAGGAAGCTGACGCTGACGGTCGCAGGCAGGTCCAGGTCGTCGAGCGCCGTGCGGATCACGTCCACGGCGCTGCCCAGCGCGACGCCGGGCGCCGTGTCGAAGCCGATGGTGGCCGCGGGGTACTGCGCCACGTGCGTGACCTGCAGCGGCGCGCGCCGCTCCGAGATGTGCGCCACGGCCGTCAGCGGCGTCGGCTCACCCGAGCTGCTTTTCAGCTGGATGCCCGCCAGCGCGCCGGGATCGGTCGCCTCGGCGCCCGCCTTCGCCTCCAGCACCACGCGGTACTGGTTGGTCTCGGTGAAGATCGTGGAGACGATGCGCTGGCCGAAGGCGCTGTACAGCGCCTCGTTGATGGTGGACGCGCTGATGCCCAGGCGGGCCGCCGTGTCGCGGTCGATGTCGACGAACATCGCGGCGCCCGTGGCGCTGGCATCGGTGGTGACGTTGGCGAGCCGGCGCTCCTGGCGCAGGCGGTCGACGACGCGGGCCGCCCAGTCGTGGACGGTGGCCGTGTCCGCGCCTTCCAGCGACAGCCGGTACTGCGTGGGGCCGCTCTCGGATTCGATGGTCAGGTCCTGCACCGGCTGCAGGAACAGGCGCACGCCGGGCACGCGCTGGCCGCGGTCGCGCAGCCGCCGCATCACCTCCTCGACCCCGTCGCGCGAGGGCTTCAGGTTCACCAGCATGCGGCCGGTGTGCAGCATGGTGTTGTTGGCCGCGTCGACGCCGACGAAGCTGGCGATGGACTGCACGTCCGGGTCCTCCAGCAGCTCCCTGGCCACGTCCTGCTGCAGCGTGGCCATCGCCGGATAGGAGATCGACTGCGCCGCCTCCACGCGCACCTGCAGCTGCCCGGTGTCCTGCGTGGGGAACAGGCCCTTGGGGATGGCGATGTACAGCAGCACCGTGAACAGGAAGGTGCCCAGCGCCACCAGCAGCGTCAGCTTCTGCCGCGCCAGCACCCAGGTGAGCGCGTGGTCGTAGCGCTCGATCACGCGGTCGAAGCCGCGCTGGATCTTCCCGCCCCAGCCGCCTTCGGGCGCGTGGTGCGCCTGCAGCCAGCGCGCCGACATCATGGGCACCAGCGTCAGCGAGACGACGGCGGAGATCAGGATGGTGATCGCCAGCGTCACCGCGAACTCGCGGAACAGCCGCCCGATCACGTCGCCCATGAACAGCAGCGGGATCAGCACCGCGACCAGCGACACCGTCAGCGAGATGATGGTGAAGCCGATCTCGGTGGCGCCCTTCAGGGCCGCGACCATGGGCGCCTCGCCGTTCTCGATGT
The DNA here is from genome assembly GCF_054956735.1 of Ramlibacter sp. bp-362. NCBI lineage: Bacteria > Pseudomonadati > Pseudomonadota > Betaproteobacteria > Burkholderiales > Comamonadaceae > Ramlibacter > Ramlibacter sp. bp-362. The sequence continues at coordinate 9,153 of NZ_JBUDXE010000010.1, read as the reverse complement.
GGCGCGCGATGTTCTCGATCATCACGATCGCGTCGTCGACCACGAAGCCGGTGGCGATGGTCAGCGCCATCAGCGACAGGTTGTTGAGGCTGTAGCCCAGCAGGTACATGAAGCCGCAGGTGCCGACCAGCGAGATCGGCACCGCCAGGCTCGCGATCAGCGTGGCGCGCGGGCTGTGCAGGAAGGCGAAGATCACCAGCACCACCAGCAGCACCGAGAGCACCAGCTCGATCTCCACGTGCTCCACGGAGGCGCGGATGCCGGTGGTGCGGTCGGCCAGCACGTCCACCTGGATCGACGCGGGCAGTCCGGCGGTGAGCTCGGGCAGCCGCGCCTTGATGGCGTCCACGGTGGCGATCACGTTCGCGCCCGGCTGGCGCTGCACGTTCAGGATGATGGCCGGCTGCAGGCCGGCCCAGGCGCCCAGCTTGACGTTCTCGGCGCTCTCGACCACCTGCGCGACGTCCTTCAGCCGCACCGGCGCGCCATTCTTGAAGGTGACGATCAGGTTGCTGTAGTCGTCGGCCGTGAGCAGCTGGTCGTTGGAGTTGATCGTGTAGGCGCGCGTGGGCCCGTCGATGCTGCCCTTCGCCGCGTTGGCGTTGGCCTGGCTGATCGTGGAGCGGATGTTGTCCAGCGTGAGGCCGATGGCCGCCAGCGCGCGGTTGTCGGCCTGGATGCGCACGGCGGGCCGCTGGCCGCCGGAGAGCGTGACCAGCCCGACGCCGCTCACCTGGCTGATCTTCAGCGCCAGGCGCGTGTCGGCGATGTTGCGCACCTCCGTGAGCGGCAGCGTGTTCGAGGTGATCGCCAGCGTGAGCACCGGCGCGTCGGCCGGGTTCACCTTGGCGTAGACCGGCGGCGCCGGCAGGTCGGCGGGCAGCAGCGAGCCGCCGGCGTTGATCGCCGCCTGCACCTGCTGCTCCGCCACGTCCAGGCCCAGCCCCAGGCCGAACTGCAGCGTGACGATGGAAACGCCGGCGGCGCTGGTCGAACTCATGCGCGTCAGCCCGGGCATCTGCCCGAACTGCCGCTCCAGCGGCGCCGTGACGGTCTGCGCCATCACCTCCGGGCTCGCGCCCGGGTACAGCGTCTGCACCTGGATGGTGGGGTAGTCGACCTGCGGCAGCGCCGACAGCGGCAGGAACTTCAGCCCCACCAGGCCGGCGAGGACGATCGCCAGCATCAGCAGCGAGGTCGCGACCGGCCGCAGGATGAAGGGACGCGACGGGCTCATTCGGTGGCTTGCTGGCGCCGCTGCTGCCGCCGCTTCGCGCGCTCCTCGGGCGTGAGCTTCTGCGCTTCGCCGGAGGCGCCCATCATCGCCGAGGCGCCGGCAAAGGGCGGCGTGGCCTTGGCGGCCGACGCGCCGGTGAAGGCGTCGGAGGCCGCCGGCAGCGCCGCCGAGGCCGCGCCCCGGCGCCGGCCCGCGCCGCCGCCGGGCCCGCCGCCGCGCGGCGCGTCGCCCGGCAGGATCACGCGCGCGCCGTCCCGCAGGCGGTCGGCGCCCTCGGTGATCACTTTTTCGCCGATCTGCAGCCCGCTCACCACCTGCACACGGTCACCCAGCGGCTGCCCGCGCACGACGGGACGCAGCTTCACCGTGCGGTCGTCCTGCAGCACGAACACGTATTCGCCGCTGCCGCTCTGCCGCACCGCCGCCACCGGCACGACCACGGCGTTCTGGATCGTGCGGATCTGCAGTTCCACGTTGACGAACTGGCTGGGGAACAGCTGCTGGCGCGCGTTGTTGAAGCGCGCCTTGGCGCGCACGGTGCCGGTCTGCGTGTCGATCTGGTTGTCGAGCGAGGCGAACACGCCCGTGTCGAGCAGGGTCGTGCGGGTGCGGTCCCAGGCCTTCACCTCCATGAAGGCGCCGGCGTTGTGCTGCAGCCAGGACGCGTGGTCCTGCGGCACCGCGAACTCCACGTCGATGGGCGTCAGCTTGGTGATCACGGCGATGCCGTTGGTGTCGCCGGTGCTGACCTGGTTGCCCACGTCGACGTTGCGCAGGCCCACGCGGCCCTCGATCGGCGCCACGATGCGCGTGTACGACAGGTTCAGGCGGGCCGTGCCCTCCTGCGCCTTGTCCGAGACGACGGCCGCCTCCAGCTGGCGCACGGTCGCGCGCTGGGTGTCCACTTCCTGCCGGGCGATGGAGTCCTGCTTCAGCAGGGTCTCGAAGCGCGCCAGCGTCACGCGCGCGGCGGCGAGCTGCGCCTCGTCGCGCATGCGCTGCCCGGTCGCCTGCTGCAAGGCCATCTCGAAGGAGCGCGGGTCGATGGTGGCCAGCAGCTGGCCGCGCTTGACCTGCTGGCCCTCCTTGAAGAGCACCTGCGTCAGCACGCCGCTGACCTGCGGCCGCACGCGCACCGTCGCCTGCGGCACCACGGTGCCCAGCGCCTCCAGCTTCACGGGGATGTCGGCCGACTCCGCGACGGCGAAGCCCACCGTCGTGGCGCCGCGCCCGCCGCCCGGGCCCCCGCCGGGACGGCCGGCGCCGGCGCGCTGCGTCGTCGCGGGTTCCGGGCGCGTCAGGTCCCAGGCCAGCCAGGCCAGGCCGGCCGCGACCAGCAGGGCGATCACGGTGCCGATCAGCGAGGCGCGGCGACTGAGCTTGCGGCGGGGCGGAGGGGCGGGAGACGTCGGTCCGGCCGGCTGCTCGAAATACTCGGGCGGGTCGTTCGGCGCGGACGGCGGCGGCGGTGTGGGCATCGATGTCCTTCTTGTCGTGTGCGAGGACGGTCAAGTTCAGCAGCCGCCGAGGGTGCCCCTTGCTGGCTCATCCAGCCGACAGTGCCCGGCGCGTTCGTCTGTAGGCGATTTTCTGCTGCGTTCCGTCCCAGCCTGTAGCCTGAAGGTCGAGCGTAACAGGGGCGTGAGCCCTCTGTTGCAATTGTGTGAAGTGGCGTACGCGCGACCGGCGGTCAGGGCTTGGCGAGCGCCGGCAGCGCCCTGCCCTCGCTGGCTGCGGGCGCCGGAACGCCCAGCACGCGCGCCAGCGTGGGCGCGAGGTCGACCATGTCGACGCGCCCGTCGTACCGGCCCGGCGCCACCCAGCGCGGCCCCCACAGCAGCAGCGGCACGTGGGTGTCGTAGGGATAGGGCGAGCCATGGGTCGCGCCCGCGTTGCCGAACATCCAGTACGGCTGCAGCGCGTACTGCACGTCCCCCGAGACCGCCGGATGCCAGGTGGCACGCATCGCGCCGAACAGGGCCGACCCCGTGCGGCTGCCGCTGGCCAGCTCGCGCCGCGTGTACGCGGCGGCCACCTCGGGTTGCGCCAGCACGGCCGCGCGCGCCGTCTCCGCGACGTCGTCGAACGCGAGGCCGTGCGCGGCGATCGCCCGGCGGTCCAGCAGCACGGCCGACGCCGACAGGCCCAGGGTCAGCTTGCCCGCGTGGAAGCGCTGCTCCAGCGCGGCGTCGGCGGCCTGCAGCAGCCGGCTGCTGGAGAGCCGGCCGGCGGCGATGCCGCGGGCGCGGCTCGTCTCCGGCGCCGGCATGAAGCCGTGATCCGACGTCAGCACGACGAGGTAGCGCTCGCGCCCCACCGTGCGGTCCAGGTCGGCGAAGAAGTCCTGCAGCAGGCGATCGAGCTGCAGCAGGTGCTCGCGCGACTGCGGCGATTCGGCGCTGGAACGGTGGTTGACGTAGTCGTGGCCCGAGAGGCTGACCGACAGGATGTCGGGCACCTCGTCGGCGCCCAGCTGCTCGCCGGCGATGGCGGCCCGCGCGAAGTCCAGCGTGCGCGCGTCGGCCGCTTCCGGCGGCGGCGCCGCGCCCCGCGCGTGCGCGTCGTTGAAGGCCTCCACCCAGGCCGGATGCCGCGGCATGTAGTACGTGCTGGAGACGAATTCGCCGCTGTCGTGCATGAACATGTAGGCCGTGCCGCGGTGGCCCGCCGGCAGGATCGCGCCGCGGTCCTTGCCGGAGACGGCGAGCACCTTGGCCGCCGGCCGCAGGCGCCGCAGCACGTCGCCCACCGTCTCGGCCATCAGCTTGCGCGGGCTCGTGCCGTCCAGGGGACCGGTGGGATGGCCGATGTACTTCGCGTCCGGATCGGCCGTGCAGTAGGTCGGCTGGCCCGTGGCGATGTCGCGCCAGGTATTGCCGATGATGCCCGTGCGATGCGGCGTGGCGCCCGTCAGCAGCGTCGCGTGCCCGGCCGCGGTGACGGTGTACGCATAGCCGTAGTGCGCCTGCTCGAAGGAGGCGCCGTGCGCGAGGAAGCGCGCGAAGCCGTCCGGCAGCAAGGCATCACGCGCGCCGGACAGCTGCCGCTGCGGCAGGCCGTCGATGACGACGAGCACCAGCAGCCGCGGCGGCGCCGGCCGGAAAGGCCCGCCCGCGCACGAGGCCAGCGCCAGCGCGAGGACGAACAGCGCGCAGCGGCGCGCGAACGCGGCCACGGAGTCCATGCGCGCGGCCGGGACGCTAGTGCGTGATGACCACCAGCACGTTGCAGGGCGCGTGCTCGATGAGTGCGCTGGAGATGGAGCCGCGCCACCAGCGCGCCGCCCAGCTGTCCAGGTGCTTGTGGCCGACGACGATGAGGTCGGCCTCGATCTTGCGCGCGTACTTGGTGATCTCGTCGATGGCTTCGCCCGTCACCACTTCGCCGCGCGCCGAGTGGCCGGCTTCGCCGAGGCGGCGCAGGCCGTCGTCGAGCACGCCGCGGTATTTCTTCTTCTCGCGCTCTTCCAGTTCGACGTCGTAGACGCCGCCTTCCAGGCCGACGAAACTCATCGCGGACGGCATGACCGCCACGAGGTGCAGTTCGGCCTGGCCCCATTCCGCGACGTCGCGGCAGTCCAGCAGCGCTTTCTGGCCGGCGTCGGACCCGTCGTAGGCCAGCAGGATCTTCTTGTACATCGTAGGCCCCCAAGGACGTGCCGCGGCGGGTGCCACGGCTGGCCGGAGCATAGTCCGGCAGGAGGACGCTGGACTACGGCCTTACCCCTAGGGGGTAGTCCTTTGGTCAGCACTGCAGAAGCCCCGGAAGCGCACCCGGTGCGAATCCGCGTTCGATCACGTCGGCCAGGCGGTCGAACACGTCGTCCAGCGTGGGCGCGCTGGCGCCGAACAGCGCCTGCAGCACCGCCGGCTGTTCGAACAGTCCGTGCAGGTAGATCCCGAGCACGCCACCCTGCGCGTCCTGCCAGCCCAGGCCGCCGGGCAGCGCGACGCGCCCCGGCGCCATGCCGGCGTGCTGCACGCTGTGGCCGGTGTGGATCTCGTAGCCTTCCACCGCGAGGCCGGACAGCGCATCCCACGGCGGCGCGAGCGGCTCGAAGCGCACGGTGCTGCGCCGCACCGTCTTGCGCTCGGCGAACTGCGTGACGACCGGCAGCAGGCCCAGCCCGGGCGCATTGCCGGCGATGTCCAGCGGATCGACGAGCGCCTCCCCGAGCACCTGCAGGCCGCCGCAGATGCCCAGCACGCGGCCGCCCTGCGCGGCGAAGCGCGCGATCGCCGGCGCCAGCCCTTGCGCGCGCAGCCATGCGAGGTCGGCCGGCGTGTTCTTGGAACCCGGCAGCACCAGCCAGTCGGCGCCGGCGAGCTGCGCGGGCGTGCGCACCCAGCGCAGGCGCACGCCGGGGACGTTGGCGAGCGGCTGGAACTCGTCGAGGTTGCTGATGCGCGGCCACGCGACGACGGCGATGGTCAGGCGCACGTCGCCGGGCGCGGACGCGCGCTCGTCGAACACGCCGTCTTCCTCCGGCAGGCCGTGCTGCCACACCATGGGCAGCGTCGCGAGCGTGGGGACGCCGGTCAGGCGCTCCAGCTCCTCGGGTGCGGGGGCGAGGAGCGCCGGGTCGCCGCGGAACTTGTTCAGCACGAAGCCGTGCAGCAGGGCCCGCTCCTGCGGCTGCAGCAGCGACCAGGTGCCGACCAGGTGCGCGAAGGCGCCGCCGCGGTCGATGTCGGCGACCAGCAGGCAGCGCGCCTGCGCGTGGGCGGCGACGCGCAGGTTGACGACGTCGCTGTCGCGCAGGTTGATCTCGGCCGGCGAGCCCGCGCCCTCGATCACCACCACGTCGTGCTCCGCCCGCAGCGCATCGAGCGCATCGCGCACCCGCGGCCACAGCAGCGCGCTGCGCTCGCGCCAGGGTGTCGCCGCCAGCGCCGCGTCCACCTGCCCGAGCACCACCACCTGGCTCGACGTGTCGCTCTCGGGCTTGAGCAGAAGGGGATTCATGCGCACGTCCGGCACGGCGCGGGCCGCGAGCGCCTGGAAGTACTGGGCGCTGCCGATCTCGCCCAGCCCGCCGTCGGGCGCGGCGACGACGCGCGCGTTGTTGCTCATGTTCTGCGCCTTGAAGGGCGCGACCTTGAGGCCCTGGCGCGCGTACCAGCGGCACAGGGCCGTCGCGAGCCAGCTCTTGCCGGCGCCGCTGTGCGTGCCGAGCACCATGACGCAGCGCGCGCTCATGGCAGCGCCTCCTCGCGCGGCAGCGCGACCCAGCGGCCGGCCACCGCGTGCACCTGCAGGCGGTGGTCGAACACGGCCTCGACGGCGCGATGCGTGGCGGGATCGCTCGTGGGGCCGTGGTGCGCGACGCGGCCCTGCTGCAGCAGCAGCAGGTCGTCCGCCTGCAAGGCCATGCCGATCTCGTGCAGCACGCTCACCGCCGTGCCGCCGCGCGCGACGTGGCGGCGCACGATGGCCAGCCAGTCGGCCTGGTGCGGCGGGTCGAGGTGCGACAGCGGTTCATCCATCAGCAGGATGGGCGCCTGCACGGCGAGCGCGCGCGCCAGCAGCACGCGCTGGCGCTCGCCGCCCGAGAGGCTGCCCAGCGGGCGGCCGCGCCAGTCCCAGCTCTGCGTCTCGCGCATCGCGGCTTCCACCGCGGCGAGGTCGCCGGCGCGCGTCCCGCCCAGCCAATCCTGGTGCGGCAGGCGGCCCAGCATCACGACGTCTTCCGCGAGCAGGTCCTCGGCCCCGCTCTCGGCCTGCCCCAGCCAGGCGACGGCGCGGGCGCGTTCGCGCGCGGACCATTGCGCCGCCGGCTTGCCGAGCAGGTGCACGCTGCCGGCCGAAGGCAGCAGGTGCGCCAGCGCCTTCAGCAGCGTCGTCTTGCCGGCGCCGTTCGGGCCGGCCACCGCGGTCCAGCGGCCCGCCGGCAGCGCGAGGTGGATGCCGTGCAGCACGAGGCGATCGCCGAGCGTCACGCGCAAGTCCTGGCAGGCCAGCGCCGGGGCGTTCATCGCGGCCTCCTCTGCATCAGCGCCAGCAGGTAGCCGCCGCCCAGCACCGCCGTGAGCACGCCGACCGGCAACTCGCGCGGCGCGAGCAGCCAGCGCGCCAGCACGTCGGCGCCGAGAAGCAGCACGCCGCCCGCGAGGCCGGACAGCGGCAGCAGCCAGCGGTAGGTCGGCTTGCACAGGGCCCGCACCAGGTGCGGCGCCATCAGGCCGATGAAGGCGACCAGCCCCACCTGCGCGACGGCGCTGCCGGTGGCCAGCGCCATCACCGCGACCAGCAGCACGCGCACGGGGCCGAGCGCGACGCCCAGGCTCGCGGCCGTCGTCTCGCCGAGCGCGAGCGCGTCGAGCGCGCGGCTGCAGGCGATGCCGGCGGCCGCGGTGCCCGCGAGCACGAGGCCCAGCACCAGCGTTCCCGGCCAGCCGAGGAAGCCCGTCGTGCCGAGCAGGAAGGCCTGCATGGTGCGCAGCAGCTCCGGCACCAGGAACATCGCCAGCGCCGCGAAGGCGCCGAACACCATGCCGACGATCACGCCGGCCAGCAGCAGCCGCGCCGTGTGCTGCACGCCGCGGGCCAGCGCCAGCGTGAGCACCACGGCGACCAGCGCACCCACGAAGGCCGCGCCGGTGATGCCGACGTGCGCGAGCCAGCCGACCGCGACGGCCGGCGCGGCGCCGAGGGCCGCGAGCAGCAGGGCGACGCCGAATGCGGCGCCGGTGGCGCTTCCGAGCAGGTAGGGATCGGCGAGCGGATTGCGGAACAGCCCCTGCGCGACCGCCCCCGCCAGCCCCAGCAAGGCGCCGGCGGCCCAGGCGCCCAGGGTGCGCGGCAGCCGGATCTCCCACAGGATGGTGAGGCCCGCGCCGGTTTCGTCGAGCAGCGGCTCCCAGCCCATGCTGCCCACGGCGATGCCCAGCGCCAGCAGGCCGGCGCTGGCGGCGAGCAGCCAGGCGGCGACGGCGGCGGGGGCGCGGTGGGCGCTGCTCACGAGGCGCCGCTCCGCAGCCTGCCCTGCAGGCAGCGCACCATCAGCCGCGCGCCCTCGGCCATGCGCGGGCCGGCGCGCACCAGCACGTCGCCCTCGTCGCGCGTGAAGGCGCAGATGCGGCCCTGGCGCACGGCGCGCAGGCGATGCCAGCCGGGACGGCTGGCGATGTTGGCGCCGCGCTCCTCCTCGGCCAGCATGATGACGTCGGGATCGGCGCGGACGACGAACTCCGGGTTGAGCTTGGGGAAGGGACCGAGCGACGCGGGCACGATGTTGCGCGCGCCGATGCGGGCGAGCAGCTCGCCGATGAAGGACGAGGTGCCGGCCGCGTAGGGCGCGGTGCTGACCTCGAAGTAGACGCGCGATCCGCGCAGCGAAGCAGGCAGCTCTTTCGCTGCGGCGTCCACGCCCTGTTCGATGTCGCGCCACACCTGCTCCGCGTCGCGGGCGGCGAGCACGGGACCCAGCAGCGCCAGCACGCGGCGCACGTCGGCGAAGGTGCGCGGCTCCAGCGCGAGCACCTTGAGGCCCAAGGCCTGCAGGCGCGGGAGGGCACGCGAGGAGGTCGGCGCGAGGACCAAGTCTGGCTGCAAGCCGACGATGCTCTCGACACGGGCGTCTTCCAGGCCGCCGACGTGGGGCAGCTGGCGCACCGAGGCGGGGAAGTTGGAGAAGTCGTCGACGCCGACCAGGCGGTCGCAGGCGCCGAGGACGCAGGTGAATTCGGTCAGGGAGGGGAGCAGCGAGACGATGCGCTGGGGCGGGTGGTCGAAGGCGACGCGGTGGCCGAGGTCGTCGGTGAGCTGGATGGCGTGGGCGGGGAACGCGAGGATCGCGAAGAGGAGAAGGAAGTGGCGAGCGAGCACCCTCACCCCGGCCCCCCCCCCCAAACGAAGGGGGGCGAGAAAGGGTGTCCCCCCCCCCCTTTAGTGGGAGGGTGGGGGGGGGGAAAGGG